>JAABQE010000237.1 GCA_011391655.1 Hydrogenophilales bacterium | reverse complement strand
TTGCAGCACGGTGACCACTGTGTTGGCAGGCTGATCGGATTCGATCATCTGGATGGCTTGGTGCTGGTGCGGGTCGAACTTTTCACCTACGGGGTTGATCTCGTTCAGATTGAATTTGCCGAACGCGGCAACCAGCTGCTTCAGCGTCAGCTCGACGCCGTCTTTCATGTTTTCCACGCTCGGAGATTCGACCGTCAGTGCAGCCTCAAGGCTGTCTTTCACCGCCATCAACTCACTGGCGAAATTTTCCACCGCGAACTTGCGCGCCTTGTCGACGTCGTCTGCAGCGCGGCGGCGCATGTTCTCGGTTTCTGCCTTGGCGCGCAGCCATGCATCGTGGTGCTCGGCTGCGACGAGTTCCGATGCCTTCAGCATTTCTTCCAGGCTGGGCATGGTTTCTATGGTGTGATCTGACGAGGCAGCGCCTGCGTCTACGTTGTTTTCGATGTCGTCCTGCATATGTACTCCCAATTGATTCTCGCCAACAAATGGGGATGGACGACAGGGATTCAAGAGGTGGGCTCAACTTTTTCATGTGACAAGTAGGGTTAATCGGTGCAAGTTCAGTTTGCCGCAGGTGGGCGCTTCCGGTATGATGCCCGGCTCCCGGAGAGGTGGATGAGCGGTTTAAGTCGCACGCCTGGAAAGCGTGTTTAGGTTAAGGTCCTAACGCGGGTTCGAATCCCGCCCTCTCCGCCATACATCGATACATTTTCCACGCTTACGCGATGCCGAAATATGCTTACCACGGCAGGCTGTCCGTGGTTGTCCCCGTCAAGAACGAGCAGGACAACGTCGAGCCGCTGGTGCGCGAAATCGCAGCGGCGCTGTCTGGTAATACCACGTTTGAAATCATCTATATCAACGACGGCAGTACGGATGCCACTCAAGCGCGGCTAACGGCGCTGAAGGCTGAGTTCCCGATGTTGCGGGTGATTCGCCATCGGGCATCCTGCGGGCAAAGCCGCGCCGTGACGACCGGGGTGAACGCGGCGCGTTACGAATGGATTGCCACGCTCGACGGCGACGGGCAAAACGATCCCGCAGACATTCCGGCATTGCTGGCTGAATTGGCCAATCCCGCGCAGCCGGCCAATCTGGAATTGCTGGCGGGATGGCGAGCCAGGCGCAACGACACGTTTCTGCGACGCTTGTCGTCCAAAGTCGCCAATGGTGTGCGCTCGCGGATGCTGAAGGACAACACGCCGGATACCGGTTGCGGCCTCAAGGTGTTTGCCCGCGAAACCTTTTTGCAGCTCCCCAACTTCGACCATTTACATCGCTTTCTGCCCGCGTTGGTGATGCGCAATGGCGGTGCGGTGGTGTCGGTGCCGGTGCATCATCGCGCGCGTGAGCGCGGCACCTCCAAATACGGCGTGCACAACCGGTTGTGGGTGGGGATCGTCGATTTGTTTGGCGTCGCCTGGTTGCAGCGGCGGGTGCGCTTGCCGCTGATCGAGTCTGATTCCGACCTGTAAATGAAGGCACGCGTCATTCTCAAGGGTTTGGCGTTGATGCTGAGCCTGGCCTTGCTGGGCTATCTGTTCAAGACGAGTGATCTGGGCAACAGCGTCAACGAAGCCTGGATCGATGCGCGGGTTCGCAATCACGGCGTCAACGGCGCGCTGCTGTTCCTGCTAATGGGGGGAATATTTACCGCCATTGGTCTGCCCCGGCAGGTGATCGCTTTTCTCGGCGGCTATGCCTTCAGCGTGGGACTGGGCACGCTGCTGGGCGCGCTGGCGGCGCTGCTGGGCTGCATGCTGGGCTTTACGTACGCGCGTTTGTTCGGCAAGGGCATGCTGCGCAAGCGGCTGGGCGAACGCGCCGGGCGCTTTGACCGCTTCATCCACGACCACCCGTTTTCCATGACCGTGCTGATCCGGCTATTGCCGGTGGGCAGCAACCTGCTGACCAATCTGGCGGCGGGTATCTCCAGCATCCGCCCCGCCGCTTTTTTTTCCGGTACGTTTCTCGGCTATTTGCCGCAAACGCTAGTGTTCGCGTTGGTCGGCAGCGGTGTGCATATTGCCCCTGTCTTGAAGCTTGTACTGGCCATCGGCCTGTTTCTGGTATCGGGCGTGCTGGGTGCTTATCTGTATCGCCGTTTCCGGCACGGCCAAAGCCTTGACGATCAGATAGATGCCGAACTGGTTACCGCAGGAAGTTTGAAGCATGAATCCACATCCAGGCCCTGACATGTCCGGGTGGCGTCTGCTGTTGTTGAGTCTGTTGCTGCTGGCAGGGTTGGCGGCCGTCGCCCTGTTTGCGCGGCCCCTGATCCCAATCGACGAAACGCGTTATGTCAGCGCCGCGTGGGAGATGTGGCTGCGCGGTGATTTTCTGGTGCCGTACAAAAATGGCGAGCCTTATAGCCACAAGCCGCCCTTCATGTTCTGGATGTTCCATGCGGGGTGGGCGCTGTTTGGCGTCAATGACTGGTGGCCGCGCATGGTGATGCCCGTGTATTCAGCGGGCGCGATGGTGCTGACCTATCTGTTGGCGCGTCGCCTGTGGCCTGAGCATGCCGGCCTGGGGGGGCGGGCCACGCTGGTTTTGGCGAGTGCGCTGTTGTGGATTGTTTTTTCAACCTCGGTCATGTTCGACGTATTGCTGGCGTTCTGGGTGCTGGTCGGCATGCACGGCGTACTGGCCGCTGCAGAAGGCAAGCGGCGTGGCTTTGTCATGCTGGGGATCGCAATCGGCATGGGCGTGCTGACCAAGGGGCCGGTTATTCTGCTGAATCTGTTGCCGATCACGGTGCTGGCACCGTGGTGGAATCCCGGCCTCAAATGGCGCCGCTGGTTTGGCGGGGTGGGGCTGGCCGTCGTGCTGGGTGCGGCCATCGCGCTGGCGTGGGCGGTGCCGGCGGGGATGGCAGGCGGCGAAGCCTATCGCAATGCGATTTTCTGGGGGCAGACGGCCGACCGCATGGTCGATTCTTTTGCCCACCAGCGGCCGCTCTGGTGGTATGTGCCGTTGCTGCCCGTATTGCTGTTTCCCTGGATTGTCTGGCCGGGACTATGGCAGGCGCTGGCGCGTCAGCGCCGCGAAGGTCTGGATCGCGGCATGCGGTTTTGCCTCGCCTGGATGTTGCCGGTATTTGTCGCGTTTTCCTTGATCAGCGGCAAGCAGCCGCACTATCTGGTGCCATTGTTTCCAGCGTTTGCCTTGCTGGCAGCACGTGTGCTGGGTGGCCGCGTGCAAGCGCGCGTCGGTTTACCCGCTTTGTTGGCTGCCGTATTGGGGGGCGCGCTGGTGCTGGCAGCCAGTGGGCAGATTGCATCGCTACGCGATCAGGTTGATCTGTTGCCGCCGCTATGGCCAGGCGCATTACTCATGATGTTGGCGCTGGCCGTTTGGGTGGCCGGGCGACGCGGCTTTTCGCCGCTGCTGAACCTGGCCGTGCTCGGGGTAGGCACGCTGGCGTTGCTGCAGTTTGCCGCAATGCGTTCGATCGAGCCCCTGTATGACGTCAAACCGATGGCGTTGGCGATCAAGCAGGTGCAGGCAGCAGGAATCCCGGTCGCAAATGTCGCGAAATATCATGCGCAATATCAGTTTGTGGGGCGCCTGGAGGTGCCGCTGGTCGAACTGCGTAGCGCAGCAGAGGGCGCGCGCTGGCTGGCGGCCCATCCCGAAGCGTATGCCGTGATTTATATAAAACGCAGGCAGCTTCTGGACGGGATAAATGCCCGTCACAAGCAGGCTTATCGTGGTACGGCAGCTGTTTTGGTCGACGCAAAAACGGCGGCCAGACTGCTGGCCGCCCCCTTGAATAGCCCCGAATAGCCGGGCTTAAGCTTCGGCGTCGCGCTGCGGCAACACCACTTCGCGCGAGGGCGAAATGGTGGAGATGGCGTGTTTGAAGATCATCTGGGCAGCCTGATCGTTGCCTTTCAGCAGCACCACAAACTGGTCGAACGATTCGATTCGTCCCATCAGCTTGATGCCGTTGACTAGAAACACGGACACCGGAATGCGCTCTTTGCGCAGGGTGTTGAGAAAAACGTCTTGCAGGTGGTTATATTCTTTTCCGGCCATGATGGCTCCCTGTCTGATGTTGGCGGGGCGACGCCCCGCTTAATATTATTAGCAATTTATTCGATTTTTGCACTGGCACGTGCAGCTGCAATGGCATCGCGGACGCGCTGCTGCTGCAATTGCTTGACGATCTCGCCACGCACGGTATCAAGCGGCGGGATCTGCGGCTTGCGCGTGTCGTCGAGTCGAATGATATGGTAGCCGAACTGCGTTTTCACCGGTGTTTTGGTTGTTTCGCCCTTCTTCAGGCCTGCCAGCGTATCGGAGAATTCGGGCACAAACGCACGGCGATCGGACCAGTCAAGCGCGCCGCCATTTTTGGCTGAGCCAGGGTCTTTGGAGTATTTCTTCGCCAGATCGTCGAACTTGGCTTTTTTGCCCAGGTCGGCAATCAGTTTCTTGGCTTCTGCTTCGGTTTTCACCAGGATGTGATGCGCAAGGTATTCCGGTTCCACGGCTTCGGCTTTTGCCTTGTCATACGTCGCCTGGATTTCGGCATCGGTGATCGGATGCGCTTTGACATAGTCTTCCAGATACGCCTTGGCCAGTTGATCCATGCGACCGATATTCAGCGTGGCGGCCACGCGGGGGTCTTTCTCCAACCCCTTGTCCATGGCGGCGCGCGACAGCAGTTCCAGGTTGATCAGCGACTCGCGCACACGGGCGTCAAGTTGCGGTGAGTCGGGCTGGCCTTGTGCCATTTGGCCTTTTACCAGTTCGCCGTACAAGGCGGGGATGGGCTTGCCATTGACCACCGCCAGCGGTTTGTTGGCAGCCGCCGCAGTAGGGGCTGGAGCGGCGGCCGGTGCTTGTGCCAGCGCCAGCGGGGACAGCGCCAGCATGATCAAACCAGGGAGTAGGGCAACGCGCATTGGGTTTCCTTTTAAAGTTCTTCGGGGGTTAAAGCAGTGATCGACAGCGCGTGAATTTCACGCTGCATGAGTTCACCCATGGCTTCATAGACCAGCCGGTGACGGGCAAGGGTGGAGAGATGACGAAATTTTGGTGACACGATGGTGAGACGGAAATGTCCACCGCCCGAGGCGGCACCCGCATGCCCCCGGTGCTGGGCGCTTTCGTCTTCGAGGGTGAAGGTTTCAGGGTCCAGTGCGCTGAGGCGTTGGCGAATCAAGGCGTCGGTACTCATGCGGGCAAGACTTTCTTGAAGGGTTTCACGCTGACGCGGGCATACACGCCGGCTGCCATGTAGGGATCGGCATCGGCCCAGGCTTGGGCCGTGGCCAGGGAGTCGAATTCTGCGACGATCAGGCTGCCCGTGAAGCCGGCGGGGCCGGGGTCGTTGCTGTCGAGCGCGGGAAACGGGCCGGCCAGCAGCAAGCGCCCGGTCTGTTGCAGCGCGTGCAGGCGTTCCAGGTGGGCGGGGCGGGCGGCAAGCCGCTGGTCCAGGCTGTCAGGGACGTCTTGCCCGATGATGGCGTACAGCATTATTTATTGTCTTCCTTGTTCATGGCTGCTTTATCCAGATCGGCTTTATCCAGGTACTTGTTCAGCATCATGCTTTGACCGATCACGAACACAAACATCAGGCCCATGCTGCCAAACAGCTTGAAGTTGACCCAGTCGTCAGTCGAGAAGTTGAAGGCGACAAACAGATTTGCAAGCCCCATGAAGACAAAAAATCCACCCCAACTCAGGTTCATGCGGCTCCAGGCTGCCTCGGGCAGTTCCATTTGCGCGCCCATCAGACCTTTGATGACATTGCGGCCGAACAGGGTCGACCCCAGAATGATGGCGCCAAACAGCCAGTACAGTACGGTCGGCTTCCACTTGATGAAGCTTTCGTCGTGCAGCCACAAGGTGGCACCACCGAACACGACAATGATGCCGAGGCTGACCCACATCATGGTTTCGACCGCGTGGCCACGCAGTTTGACCCAGCCGATTTGCCCGATGCTGGCGATGATGGCGACCAGGGTGGCGAGATAGATGCCGGGTTTTTCCGTTGCGCTCATGGCGAGACCGAGCGAGGTCATCAAGGCGCGCGAGGCTTCGGCATTGGCATCGCCTACTTTATACGCGACGAAAAAGATGATGACGGGGAACAGATCGAACAGTATTTTTTTCATTATTGCGTTGGCTCTGGTCGGGCGTCGGGGGGCTGATTGGTGCAGCTCAATTCGGGTGGGTGCTTATTTTGCTATGATTCCCCCTCTTGACCAAGCGCTTTTGGCCTTGGTTCCCCGAACCTGATCATCGATGCTCAATATCGATCTGCATTGCCACTCTAACGTCTCTGATGGTGTGTTGTCGCCCGCCGCTGTGGTTGCGCGCGCCGCTGCCAACGGCGTGCATGCGCTTGCGCTGACCGATCACGATGATGTGTCGGGTCTGGCGTCTGCGCAGGCAGCTGCCGCTGATTTCGGAATGACGCTGATTAACGGGGTGGAAATTTCGGTCAGCTGGGGCGGCCAGACAGTGCACATCGTCGGCCTGCGCATCGACCCTGCCTATCCCGCGCTGGCCGATGGCTTGCATGCCATTCGCCTCGGTCGTATCGAACGTGCCCAGCGCATGGGCGACGATCTGGCGCGCGCGGGCATCGTGGGCGCCTATGAAGGCGCGTATGACTACGCGGTCAACAAGCAGATGGTCGGACGCACGCACTTCGCACGCTGGCTGGTAGACAAGGGTCATGTATCCGATATCCGCACCGCCTTCAAACGATTCCTCACCAGCGGCCATCCCGGCTATGTCGAACACGAGTGGACCACGCTGGACCACGCGGTCGGCTGGATTCGTGCCAGTGGCGGCATGGCCGTGGTCGCCCATCCCGGACGCTACGCGTTCACTGCGCGCCAGTTGCACCTGTTTCTGGACGCCTTCCGTTCGCTGGGCGGAGAGGGCATCGAAGTAATCACCGGCAGCCACCATCCATCCGAATACGGCAAATTTGCCGAGCTGGCGCGTGCGTTTGGTTTCAAAGCCTCGCGTGGCGCGGATTTTCATGCGCCGGGCGAAGGCATCGACATTGGCAATCTGCCCGCCTTGCCGTATTACTGTCAGCCCGTGTGGCAAGGCTGGCCGGAACTGGTCTCTCAATCATCTTTATCATGAGCATTTAATGGCGCAATTTTTCAATATCAATGCCGAGAATCCGCAGCCCAGGCTGATTCAGCAGGCGGTCGACATCCTCAAGCGCGGTGGCGTCATCGTGTATCCCACTGATTCCTGCTATGCGCTCGGTTGCCACATCGGCGACAAGGAGGCCGCGATGCGGCTGCTGTCGGTGCGCGGACTCGACACCGGCCACGATCTCACGCTGATCTGCAGCGACCTGTCCGAACTGGGGCGTTATGCCCAGGTCGACAACACCCAGTTCCGCTTTCTGAAGGCGCACACGCCGGGCGCCTACACCTTCATCCTGCGCGGCACCCGCGAAGTTCCCAAACGGCTGTTGCACAAAAAACACGACACCATCGGTCTGCGCGTGCCGGATCACCCCATCGTGCAGGCGCTGCTGGCCGAGCTGGGCGAGCCGATCCTGTCGTCCACCTTGCTGCTGATGGGCGAGGACGTGCCGCTGACCGAGCCGTGGGAAATCCGCGAGCGTCTCGAACACCAGATCGATCTGGTCATTGACGGCGGCGCCTGCGGCCTCACGCCCACCACGGTGATCGACCTCACGACCGACACCCCGGTTGTGTTGCGTTACGGCAAGGGTGATACGTCGGATATCGAGGACTGACCGAAACCGACATGGAACTCACCCTGATCCAGAAAATCGCCATCTTTGCGCTGCCGGTGATTTTTGCCATCACCCTGCATGAAGCCGCGCACGGCTATGTCGCGCGCTTTTTCGGCGACATGACCGCAGCCTCGCTGGGACGCATCACCGCCAACCCGCTCAAGCACATCGATCCGGTCGGGACCATCCTGGTGCCGCTGGTGATTCTGCTGACCAGTAAATTGTTCGGCGGCGGGGCGATCCTGTTTGGCTGGGCCAAGCCGGTGCCGGTCAATTTTGCCCGCCTGCGCCGCCCCAAGCAGGACATGCTGTGGGTCGCAGCTGCCGGGCCGGGTATGAATTTCGTCATGGCCGTGTTCTGGGCGTTGATGATCCAGCTGGGGCACGCGCTGGGCAACGGGTTTGCCAGCATGCCGTTGATGTTGATGGGCGCGGCCGGCGTGTTCATCAATGTGATCCTGATGTCGCTTAATCTGATCCCGCTGCCGCCGCTCGACGGCGGGCGCATCGCGGTCAGTCTGCTGCCGATGAAGCAGGCGATCAGCTTCTCGAAAATCGAGCCCTATGGCTTCTTCATTCTGCTCGGCCTGCTGTTCAGCGGCATCCTCGGCATCATCATGTGGCCGCTCATCAGCATCTTCATCGGCCTGACCGCTTTTGTCACCGGCCTTGACACCCCGCAACTGCTTGGCCTGATCCAGGTCGTGCTGTCCTGACCCTTTCCGCTCACCCCTTACTGCTTACCACTTACCCACATGTATTCCGACCGCGTACTTTCCGGCATGCGTCCCACCGGACGCCTGCATCTTGGCCACTACCACGGCGTGCTGAAAAACTGGCTGCATCTGCAGAACGAATATCAGTGCCTGTTTTTCGTCGCCGACTGGCATGCGCTGACCACGCATTACGACAGCCCGCAGGCGATCGAGGACAACGGGCGCGACATGGTGATCGACTGGCTGGCCGCTGGCGTTGACCCAGCGCAGACCACCCTGTTCGTGCAGTCGCGCGTGATCGAACACGCCGAACTGCATCTGCTGTTGTCGATGATGACGCCGCTCGGCTGGCTCGAACGCGTGCCGACCTACAAGGATCAGCAGGAAAAGCTCTCCGAGAAGGATCTCTCCACCTATGGCTTCCTCGGCTATCCCTTGCTGCAAAGCGCCGACATCCTGATCTACCGCGCCAATCTGGTGCCGGTCGGCGAAGACCAGGTGCCGCACATCGAATTCACCCGCGAAATCTGCCGCCGCTTCAACCATTTGTATGGCCGCGAACCCGGCTTCGAGGACAAGGCGCGCGCGGCGGTCAAAAAGCTCGGCTCGAAAAAAGCTCGTCTGTACGAAGAATGCCGCACCGCCTATCAGGAAAAAGGCGACGACGAGGCGCTGGAATCCGCCCAGGCGCTGCTGAACGACGCGCAGAACCTGTCGATGAACGACCGTGAGCGCCTGTTTGGTTATCTCGAAGGCTCCGGCAAGATGATTCTCGCCGAGCCCGAAGCCTTGCTGACCGCGGCCTCAAAAATGCCGGGGCTCGACGGCCAGAAAATGTCCAAGTCGTACAACAACACCATCGCCCTGCGCGAAGACCCCGACATGGTGACGAAGAAAATCCGCACCATGCCGACCGATCCCGCGCGCGTGCGCCGCACCGATCCTGGCAACCCGGCCAACTGCCCGGTGTGGCAGTTCCATCTGGTGTATTCCGACGACAGCGTGCGTCAGTGGGCAACCGCAGGCTGCACCAGCGCCGGCATCGGCTGCCTCGAATGCAAACAGCCGGTGATCGACGCCGTGCTGGCCGAACTCGCCCCGATCCGCGAACGTGCGCAGTTCTACGAAGAAAATCCGGATCAGGTGCGCAACATCCTCGCCGACGGCAGCGAAAAGGCACAGGAACTGGCGCGCGACACCATGCGCGATGTGCGCGAATCGATGGGGCTGACCTTCGGCTGAGGCCACATGTGAGGGATTCGGCAGGCTGACATCTGGATGCGTCCAACAGCCGGATCCCGCAGCGGGGTGCCGAATCTATTCGCTTGTTCCCCGCGTGTTGCTGCAATCCTATTTGTCTTCACCTCACACCCGCGCCGAACCTTGAGCGGCTGCAGCAGTCATAGCGTTCCGGTCTATCCATCGTGTCGTAGCACTTTCCGCAGGAATCCAACATGCAAGAACTGAACGAAAGCTGGGTGGCATTGAAATCAGGCGGATTCATCGTCCTGCCCTTGTCCGTGCTGGCCGTCATCGCCCTCGCCATCATGCTGGAAAAAGCGGTCTTGTATTGGCGTTTTGCGCGGCTGTCCAGCGACGTGCTGAATCTGGTCGAAACCTACGGCTTCGCCTGGGCCGATCTGGAAAAAATCCTGTCCGGGTTGAGCAGCCGCCACTATTTCAAGCGGTTTTTTGAGGTGGTGATCTCCAACCGGCATCATCCTTCGTGGTGGACCGAATCACGCGCGGCCGATGAGGCCCAGTTGATCGAGACCTCGCTTGCCCGCAGGTTGTGGGTGCTGGAAACCATCGTCACCGCAGCGCCCCTGCTCGGGCTGGTTGGCACCGTGCTAGGCATGATGGATGCCTTCAAGATCATCGGCGGCGAAGGCATCGTCAATCCCACTGGCGTGACCGGCGGCGTGGCGCAGGCGCTGGTTGCCACCGTGATTGGTCTGCTGATCGCGTTGATTGCGCTGTTCGGCTTCAATTACTTTTCGCGCGTGCAGTCGCAAACCATGGATGAAATGGAGCGCCTCGGAACGCGCCTGATCGACCACATTCGCCTCGATCAGGAAGGCCGCACGCATGAAGCGCCGTAAGCTGCGCACCTACCGCAAGGGGCGGATCGAGATCATCCCGATGATCGACGTCATGTTCTTTCTGCTCGCCACCTTCATGCTGGCGTCGCTGTCGATGCAGAACCTGGATTCCATCAAGGTCAACCTGCCGCAGGGGCAAGCCGAAAAACTCAAGATCGAGCAGCCGCTGACGCTCACGCTCACCGGAGACAGCCGCATACTCGTCAACCAAACGCCGGTCACGCTCGATACGCTCGCTGCCACGCTCAGACCGCTGATCCGCGATGCCAAGCAGAATGTGGTCGTGT
>JAABQE010000236.1 GCA_011391655.1 Hydrogenophilales bacterium | reverse complement strand
GATTTTAACCGATGACGGCGGGCTGCAGAGCCGCATCGCCGACCCCAGGCACAAACTGCCCAAAACCTATTGGGCGCAGGTCGAAGGCACACCCGATGACGCCGCACTGGACGCACTGCGCCACGGCGTCGATCTCGGCGACTTCGTCACCCGCCCGGCCCAGGCCCGGCTGATCGACGAACCCGCCGGCCTGTGGCCGCGCAATCCGCCGATCCGCATCCGCGCGGCCATCCCAACAAACTGGATCGAGCTCGTGATCGCCGAAGGCAAGAATCGCCAGGTGCGCCGGATGACCGCCAAAGTCGGTTTCCCTACCCTGCGGCTGGTCCGCGCTGCCGTCGGTGAATGGACCCTGGACCATCTGCAACCCGGAGAATGGAAAGAATTGCATGTCTGACATCTGGTTACCCCACGTTGTCGTTGCCGCCATGGTTGAGCGCGACGGCAAGTTTCTGCTGGTGGAAGAGCACACTGCCGAAGGCCTGCGTCTCAACCAGCCGGCCGGCCACTGGGAGCGCGGCGAAACGCTGACCGACGCGGTGCGCCGCGAAGCGTTGGAAGAAACTGCGCATCACGTCGAAGCGCAGGCGCTGCTCGGCTGCTACACCACCCACTATACGCGGCGCGACATCACCTATCTACGCTTTGCCTATGTCTGTGACGTCAACGGCTTTGACGCCAAACGCACGCTGGATACGGGCATCGTGCGCGCCGTCTGGCTGACGCCGGAGGAACTCGCGGCGCACCCCACTCCCCATCGCAGCCCGCTGGTCATGCGCTGCGTACAGGACCACCTGGCCGGTCGGCGCTTTCCGCTCGACTTCGTGAACCACGCATGAGCACACGCGTTGTCGTCGGCATGTCGGGCGGCGTTGATTCCGCCGTCGCCGCCTATCTGCTGAAGCAGCAGGGTTATGACGTGCTCGGCGTGTTCATGAAGAACTGGGACGACGACGACAACACCGAGCACTGCACCGCGCGCCAGGATTTTCTCGACGTGCTGGCGGTGGCCGACGTGCTCGGCATCGAGGTCGAGGCGGTCAACTTCGCCGCCGAATACAAGGAGCGCGTGTTCAGCTATTTCCTCGCCGAATACCAGGCCGGGCGCACGCCCAACCCGGACGTGCTGTGCAATGCCGAGATCAAGTTCAAGGCCTTCCTCGACGACGCCATCGCACGCGGCGCGGAGTTCATCGCCACCGGGCATTACGTCGGCAAGGGTGTGGACGCCAGCGGCCGCGCCACCCTGTTGCGCGCGGCAGACGCCAACAAGGATCAAAGCTATTTCCTCTACCGCCTGAGCCAGGCGCAGGTGCAGCCCGCGCTGTTCCCCCTCGCCCACCTGCCCAAGCCCGAGGTGCGCCAGATTGCTGAAAAAATCGGCTTGCCCAACGCGGCCAAAAAGGACAGCACCGGCATCTGCTTCATCGGCGAGCGCAACTTCCGTGAATTCCTCGAACGCTACCTGCCGCGCAACCCCGGCGAAATGCGCACCCCAGAAGGCAAGTGCGTCGGCCAGCACCAGGGACTGATGTATTACACGCTGGGGCAACGGCAAGGCCTGGGCATCGGCGGCCAAAAAGACGGCAACGACGATCCCTGGTTCGTCGCCGCCAAGGACATGGCCAGCAATACCCTGATCGTGGTGCAGGGTCACGACCACCCGCTGCTCCTGCGCAACAGCCTCGGCGCCGGCCAACTCAACTGGATCAGCGGCGAAGCACCCGATCCCGAACAGACCTACACCGCGAAGACCCGCTACCGGCAGACCGATGCCGCCTGCCGCATCACGCGGCTGAAGGGTGACACGCTGGAACTCGCCTTCGAGCAACCGCAATGGGCCGTCACACCCGGGCAATCTGTGGTTCTGTATGACGGCGAAGTGTGCCTCGGCGGCGGCATCATTACCTGAAGGGCGTTGATAAGCATTCCCCCCTTTGGAAAAGGGGGAAGCATGTCGATCAACGGCTTGACCATTACAATTCCTGCTTTCGGAACTCGCATCCCATCATGTCGCAC
>JAABQE010000235.1 GCA_011391655.1 Hydrogenophilales bacterium | reverse complement strand
AGCATTGGCAATCCGGGT
Organism: Hydrogenophilales bacterium; assembly: GCA_011391655.1. The sequence continues at coordinate 2,126 of JAABQE010000235.1, read as the reverse complement.
GACCGGCTCGTAACCACGTATTTCCTGCACGCGCAGGATATTGATGCCGTACTCTTCTCCGCCCAGGGTGAAGGCGAGAAACTCCGCTGCGCCTTCTTCTGTTGCGTTCATGCTGGTCTGGGTTTGCGTGGTGTAGCTCATGAGGTCGATCCTTGTCTGATCTTGATAACAGGCTGTTGCAGGGTATTTAGCGCAAGAGGGCGGAGACGTCGAGAATCAGCGAGACGCCGCCATCACCGAGAATGGTGGCACCCGAAATGCCAGGCACCTTGCGGAAATTCGACTCCAGATTTTTGACCACGACTTGCTGCTGTCCAACCAGGCCATCGACCAGCAGGGCGGCTTTTTTTCCATCTGCTTCAAGAATGACGATGATGCCCTGCGATGGGTCAACAAACTTCGGCTCGATATCGAACAGCTCGTACAAAAGAATCAAGGGCAGATACTCTTCACGTACTTTGACCACTTTGCCCTGGCCGGCAATTTCCTTGACGTCGATTGCCATCGGCTGCAACGACTCGATGACATAGCCCAGGGGCAGGATGTACACCTCTTCGCCGACCTTGACCGACATGCCATCGAGAATCGCCAGCGTCAGCGGCAGCGAGATGGAAATGGTGCTGCCGGAACCCGGCGTCGAGCGGATTTCAACGGTACCGCCCATCGCAGCAATATTGCGCTTGACCACATCCATGCCAACGCCCCTGCCAGACACGTCGGTGACGACCTCTGCGGTCGAAAATCCAGGGGCAAAGATCAGTTGCCAGACATCGTTGTCCGGCATAGTTTCCGACACAGGCAGGCCCTGTTGCATGGCCTTGGCCAGGATCCGGTCACGGCTCAGACCACCGCCATCGTCGGTCACTTCAATCACAATATTGCCGCCCTGATGCGCGGCCGACAGGATAAGTTTTCCGGTTTCGCTTTTACCTGCAATACGGCGCTTGTCCGGCATTTCGATACCGTGATCCACGCTGTTTCGCACCAGGTGGGTCAGCGGGTCGACGATGCGTTCGATCAGGCCTTTGTCGAGCTCAGTCGCTGCACCGCGCGTGATGATTTCGACTTTTTTACCCAGCTTGCCTGCGAGGTCGCGAACCATGCGGGGAAAGCGCGAAAACACATAATCCATCGGCATCATGCGGATCGACATCACGGCTTCCTGCAGATCACGCGTGTTGCGCGCCAACTGACTGGCACTGTTGAGCAGCCTTTCATGTATCAGCGGATCCAGGGCCAGGATGCGCTGCTCGATCATGGCCTGGGTGATGACCAGCTCGCCCACGAGGTTGATCAGCTGATCGACTTTTTCGACCCCCACGCGAATGGACGAGGACTCTTGCCCGCTTGCTTCCTTGTCGGTAGCACGTCGCCCCGGATTCCGCGTTTCAGCTATCGGCGCGGCAACGGTCTCCTCCGGCACAGGCACTGCTTCCGCGACTGGCGCGGTTTCTGCTGCTGCAGGCACATCGGCGGGAGACGGCGCTGCTGCAGAACCCTGCGTGATTTTGAGATCGTCCGGGTCGAGCACAAACGAGCAGATCGCGACGATATCGTCCTGACTCTCGCAGGTGATCAGCGTAAAAGCCATCCGTTTATCCGCCAGCACTTCCTGAACGATCTCCCCCAGCAAGCCCAGCTCGGTCGCCAGCGCATCCACGTCGCGTTGCGGCACATCGGGCAGTTCGATACGAAAACAGAAATTGCCGTCGGCATCTGCTACGGGCGAAGCTTCGGTGGCAGGTTCGTGTTGAGTGGCCGCAACCGTGCCATTTGACAGTGCACTGAGCCGTGAACTGACGCTGGATACCGCAGCCTGATCAACGGGCGTGCCATGATGGTGAACGCCCATGAGCATGGTCAGCACGTCTTTCGACACCAGAAATGCATCCACATGTTCGGGAGTCAGCGCCATCTCGCCTTTGCGAATCCGGTCGAGCAGCGACTCCAGGGTGTGGGTCACTTCAGTGATGTCGTTGAAGCCGAAAGTGGCCGCGCCGCCCTTGATGGAATGCGCCGCGCGAAAGATCGCATTGAGGTCTTCGCTATCCGGATCGCTCACATCGATATCCAGCAACAGTTTTTCCATTTCCGCGAGCAGTTCATCTGCCTCATCGAAAAACACC
>JAABQE010000234.1 GCA_011391655.1 Hydrogenophilales bacterium | reverse complement strand
CGACGTAAATCTTGCGCGAATTCGGCAAGGGCTGAACAGCAAGCGCATCGACATGGGCGTCGGCGGCAAGAAACTTGGGGGTGGCATTCATGGTGCGCTCCAGATAAACAGGAGGCCGGATGGCAGCCTCGCTGGAAAAACAGGGAGGCCGTAAACCAGCCTCGCCTGAAAAAACCCGGGGAGGCCATAATCGGCCTCGCCAGAAAATAATGGGGGGCCGTTATCGGCCTCCCTACGTCGGTATCAACCGCATCAGGTTCAAAGGGTATGTCTCACTCCATGCTGCAAACTGTCCAGCTGGAGACCCCTGGCAAGCGGCTCAAGTTAGCCGAAATGTGGAATAATTGCAAGGCGATACATCGGCTAACTTATTGAGTCATCAATCAATTTTCACCCTGGCACTTTCTTCCCTGGCAATTCTCTTCCGGCAAAGGCACACATGGACATCGAGCAGGCGCGCTACAACATGGTGGAACAGCAAATCCGCCCCTGGGACGTGCTGAATCAGAACGTGCTCAATCTGCTGTTCAAGCTTCGCCGCGAAGACTTTGTGCCCGACGCGCACCGCGCACTGGCCTTTGTCGACATGGAAATCCCGCTCGGCAACGGTCAGGCGATGTGGACGCCCAAACTCGAAGCGCGGGTGATCCAGGAACTGGCGATTCGCCCCACTGACCGGGTGCTGGAAATCGGCACCGGCAGCGGCTATCTCACCGCGCTGCTGGCCGTGAACGCCGCCGACGTGGTGTCGGTTGAAATTGACCCGGCGCTGTCCGCTTCCGCCGGGCAAAAATTGCGCGCCCACGGCATTGAGAATGTCACCCTGCACGTCGCCGACGCTGCCCGCGACTGGCCAGACACGGATGATTTCGATGTCATTGTGCTGACCGGTTCGACACCTTTGCTGTCGGGCGCATTTCGCAACCGCCTGCGGGTGGGCGGGCGGCTGTTCGCCATTACCGGCAGCGCGCCCGTAATGGAAGCGCAACTCATCACCTGCACCGCGCCCGGCGCATTTCGCAGCGTGACGCTGTTTGAAACCTGCGTGACCGAACTGGTGAATGCCCCGCAACCCACTGCATTCGTATTTTGAACATGCGTCAATTCCGCCCCGCCGAACTCGCCGCGCATTTGCAGACCGGGCACACGCCCGTGCTGCTCGATGTGCGCGAATCCTGGGAATGGAATCTGTGCCGTATTCCCGGCGCCGTGCTGATTCCGATGGGCGAATTGCCCGCGCGCATCCACGAACTGAACCAGGCAGCTGAAACAGTCGTCATCTGCCATCATGGCGTGCGCAGCTACCATGCGGCTCGCTACCTGGAGTCGCTCGGTTTTGGCGATGTCATCAACTTGTCGGGCGGCGTGGCCGCCTGGGCCGATGAAGTCGATCCGGCCATGCCGCGCTACTGACCCCAAAATTAGGACTGGATCCCTCATGCAACTCAAGCCCCTGTTTCTTGCGCTGACGCTAGCCCTGGCGCCCGCCGCCCACGCCACCAACCTGACCGACGTCTACCGCGACGCGCTGGCCTACGATGCGCAATTCGCCGCCGCCCGCGCGGCCCATCAGGCCGGCCAGGAAAAGGCGGTGCAGGGTCGCGCCGGGCTGCTGCCCAACGTCAATGTAGGCGGCAACATGCGCTACAACGATGTCAGTGGCGAGTTTAGAGACGATAGCTTTGACTCCAACCAGCTCGGGATCAGGGCTGCCCAGCCACTGTTCCGCAAACAGAACATGGTGCAGTACGAGCAGGCCAAGGAGCAGGTGAAGATCGCCGACATGCAATTCAAGGTGGCTGCGCAGGATCTGATCCTGCGCGTCGCGCAGGCCTATTTCGACGTGCTGCAGTCGCAGGACAACATTGCTTTCATCAATGCGCAAAAGGCCTCCATCACCGAACAGCTGGCGGCCGCCAAACGCAATTTCGAGGTCGGCACCGCCACCATCACCGACACCCACGAAGCGCAGGCGCGCTTCGACCTCGCGGTCGCGCAGGAAATCGCCGAGCAGAACAGTCTCAACATTCGCCTGCGTACACTGGAAAGGCTCATTGGCAAGCCAGCCGGCACCCTCGACAGCCTGGCAGGCGGCAAGCTGCTGAAGGCCGAATCCGGCAGCCTCGACGAATGGGCCGCACGCGCCGCCGACGGCA
>JAABQE010000233.1 GCA_011391655.1 Hydrogenophilales bacterium | reverse complement strand
AGGTGCTGCTACCGATCCTGCAAATCCGCAGAACGCGCGTGGCGCGCCAGCAGGAGGCCAGCGAAGGGCGGGAGCGCATCCGTTCGGCCCGTGCCCGGGTCAACGCGGCGCTGGAGCAGCGTTTGGCCGGGCGCGACGTGCCCGCCATGCTGCTGCGTCTACTGGACGCGGGCTGGCGCCAGTCTCTCGTTCTGCTGGAAATGCGCCAGGGGGCGCACGGCGAGTCCTGGGACGCGGGTCTCGCTGTGCTGGACCGGTTGTTCGCCTGGCTCGATCCCGCCCAGGCAGACGAGCTCCGCGCCACCGAGGCAGCCCAGGTCTTGCTGAATGAGATCGAGCGCACCCTGGCAACGGTCAATGTCGACGCCAAACTGCTGGCTGCCTTCATGGATGAGCTGGGCGACAGACTGGCCGATGCGTCGTTGCGCCCCGCCGCCGTAACCGCAATGGTGCGGGTTCCGCCCGGCAGGTTGGCACCCTCGCGTGGCGAGAGCGATGCGCCGGCACATCGCCGGCTGGCCGAACGCCTGCGGGTGGGCGACTGGTGGGATTTCAGTCTGGACGGCGCCTGGGTCCCGATGCAACTGATCTGGGCCAGCCAGCCGCCATTGAGTTGCGCTTTTTCCAATCGCTCCGCGACCAGCAAGACCGATCTCACCCTGGCCGAACTTTCCCGACGGATGCAGGGTGGGCTCGTCAAACCGGGCAAGGATCTGGATCTGCCGCTGTTCGAGCGCTCGGAGCATGCCCTGTTCGACGAGACTTATCAGCGCATGGTGCATCAGGTCATGCACGATCCGGTGACGGGATTGCTTAATCGCAAGGGGTTCATGCATCACCTGAACCAGTTGACCCTGCCGGATCAGGCAGACAAGTCGCACGCGATCGGCATCATCGAGTTTGACCAGTTCCGCGTGATCTACAACACCTGCGGCGTCGAAGCGGCGGAAAGCCTGAGCCGCAGTCTGGCCAAGGAGGTTCGCGCGCATATCGGCCCTGATGCGCTGCTGGCCACCTTCCGCGACGATACCCTGGCGGTCCTGCTGCCCAACTGCAACCGGACCGATGGTTGCCAGGCAGTCGACAGCCTGCTCAAACAGGTGAAGGATTATTCTTTCCAGCATGGGCCGCACAGCTACAGCATCGGCTTCAACATCGGCTTGACCGAATATGCGCCCACCCGCTTCAGTGCGGCAGAAGCCCTCCGGCACGCCGACTCGGCCTGCATCACGGCCAGGTCGATGGGGCGCAACCGGATGCAGATCTATGAGCAGGCCAGTCCTCAGCTGCAGTCGCAGGAGTCGCTGATGGACTGGGCGGGGCGCATCGACGCCTTCCTCAAGGGCAATGGCTTGTATTTGCGCTGTCAGCAGGTCATGCCCATTGGTGCGGACACGTCCCTTTTGCCCTACTACGAAATTCTGCTGGGTATCGACAGCGAGGCCGGGCTGGAAATCAGTCCCATGCAATTCGTTCCGGCAGTGGAAAGCCTGCAGCGCTCGCACGAACTGGATATCTGGGTGATGCGGAAAGTGTTCGAATGGATCCGGGCCAATCCGTCGGCTTTTGCATCCCTGGGGGGCTTCGCCATCAACCTGTCCGCCAACTCGCTGAGCAATCCCGAGGTGATGAACTATCTGCAACAGGTGCTGCCGGGCAGCGGTATCCCCACCCACAAGATTGCCTTCGAGATCACGGAAACCGCCGCCATCGAGAGTTATGGCGCCGCGCAGGATTTCATCCGGGAAATTCGCCGCTATGGCTGCAAGTTCTCACTGGACGACTTTGGCAGCGGCTTCACGTCTTACGCTCACCTGAAGAACCTGCGCACCGACACGCTTAAAATTGACGGCAGTTTCGTCAAGGACATGCTGCAGAACCCCGACGACTTCGCCATGGTCAAGTCGATGAACGACATCGGACATTCGCTGGGTCTGATCACGGTGGCCGAATACGTGGAGTCGCCCCTGATTCTGGATGCGCTCCGGGAAATCGGGGTCGACTATGCCCAGGGCTACGCCATTCACAAGCCCTGCCGCATCGACGATCTGCTGCCGGCGCAGGAGCCGGCATTCGGGAAGTGAGCGCCTGTCGGCTCCGCAGCCTGTGTTTTGGCCGGCGGCGCATTTGAGTATCGGGTCCATGCAGCATTCCCTCTTCGCCCGTACCGCGCTGACACTGGCGCT
>JAABQE010000232.1 GCA_011391655.1 Hydrogenophilales bacterium | reverse complement strand
ACCCGTGCTCGCGTGAAACCGATGATGGTCCCGACGGCGTCCAGCCGCAAAGCTGGCAGCAACAGGCCGCTTGAGCCGTATGTCCGCCATCCTGCACGCCGTTCAGGCCGACATCACGACGCTCGCGGTGGATGCCATCGTCAATGCCGCCAACTCGTCACTCCGTGGCGGCGGCGGGGTAGACGGTGCGATCCATCGCGCTGCCGGACCGCAATTGCTGGATGAATGCCGCCAACTCGGCGGCTGCCAGACGGGCGACGCCAAGCTCACGCAGGGCTACCAGTTGCCGGCGCGCTTCGTCATTCACACGGTGGGTCCGGTGTGGCATGGCGGCAATCACGGGGAGGCAAATATGCTGGCCTCGTGCTACCGGCGCGCGCTCGAGGTGGCGTCGCAGCACGACGTTCACACCCTGGCGTTCCCCAGCATCAGCACCGGGGTCTACGGTTATCCGGTCGCATTCGCAGCACGGATTGCGGTGTCAACGGTGCGCACAGCGGTGCCGGCGTTTCCCGCCATCCGCGAAATCATCTTCTGCTGTCATTCAGCGGCCGACCTTGCGGTCTATCAGGCGCTGCTGGCTGAAGCGGCGGACTGATCGATGCGTCTATCGTGAAGGCGCGAGCGGCCAGAGCGATGTCGCTGAGGCCGCAGCGTCTGTCGCCATCTGACGACAGCCCAAAACAAAGCTAAGCCTATGTTTTATTGAAACATTCTTCAAAGAAGCCGGATTGGGTGTCACCATCCGGCGACATTTTGGCCGGTTTTTCACCCTGAACCCTCCAAGCCATTTCGTTATCTACTTGTTTATCAACATGTTTTCAGTGCTGGCGCGGGAGTTGCTATTTGGAGGGGGCGTCCAATTCTGGTCGCAACTGCACCAGAGCGTTTTAAACCCAGCATCCGAGAGAGACCTACCCCATGCTCAAATCCTTCATGCAACCCGGCAATTCGAAAACCGATTCGACCAAGACGAGCCATTCGGGCTACCCCATCAAACCGGCCGACGCCCCCAAGGTGGTTGAAGCTCCAAAGGTGGTTGAAGCCGCCAAGACGGTTGATGTCGTCAAGGAAACAGCGCCTGAAGAGACCACCCAATACGAACGCAACGAAGAGGGCAGCAAACTCATCGTTGGGCCGAACATCAAGCTGAAAGGCTCCGAAATCACCGATTGCGCCATTCTGGTGGTGGAAGGCCGTGTGGAAGCGTCGATGAACAGCCGCGACATTCGCATCGCCGAGGGCGGCGTGTTTGCGGGCAAGGCCGAGATCGACGTGGCAGAGGTACGCGGCGTGTTTGAGGGCGAACTGACCGCACGCAAGCGGCTGGTAATTTACGCCACCGGCAAGGTCACCGGCGTGATCCGCTATGGCGCGATGATGATTGAGGAAGGCGGCACGCTTTCCGGGGATGTACAACGGCTGTCTACCGGACCCAGCCTGGCCAAGCTGCCGGAAGCCGCTGCGCACACCCCGACACCTGACGTGGCGGACGAATCCACGCAGGAGCCGGAACTGGAGCAGATTCATTTCGGCTCCACGCTGGCACGCAATCTGGCAGGGCGACGGGGTTGATAACAGCCTGACGCAGGCACGCTGTCGTTGAGGAGCGACAGCGGACAGCGTCGCATCGGGGTCAGATCGCGTCATGCCAGATGTGCGAATGGGGTTTGCTCGCGGTAAAACGCGCAAACCCTTTTTTTATTTGGAAGGACAGGAATCGCTCCTGGCTACTATGCTTGCTGCTTAGCCGCTACGAGAGACCCACATGGAATTGCCCTTGCTTCCGCCCCGCCCGCACGACAGCCACAAGGCGCTGTTTGGCCGCGTCGGCGTGATTGGCGGGGCGCCGGGCATGGTGGGCGCGGCACTGCTGGCGGGACGGGCCGCGCTGAAATGCGGCGCGGGGCTGGTGACGCTGGGCATGCTGGACGAAGCCGTTCGGGTCGATTTCAGTACACCGGAATTGATGTTTGCGCTGCCCGAAAATCTGGTGGCTGATCCCGGCCTGACGGTGCTTGCCATTGGGCCGGGGCTGGGCCAAATGGGCCAGGGTCAATCACACCGGCCGTTTGAATTGGTAGAAGCCGCCCTGCGCCACCCGGCGCCGCTGGTGGTGGATGCGGACGGCCTGAATTGTCTGGCACAACGCGAGGATCTCGCACGATTCTGTGCCCTGAGAGCGGCGCCCACGCTGCTGACCCCGCACCCGGGCGAAGCCGCTCGTTTGCTCAAGACCCGCATTGACGACATTCAAGCCAACCGTGAACAGGCCGCGCGCAAATTGGCAGCGACATTCAATGCCTGGGTGGTGCTGAAAGGCGCCCATTCGGTTTTGGCGCACCCCGACGGCACCACCTTGTTCAATGAAACCGGCAATCCAGCCTTGAGTGCGCCGGGCATGGGCGATGTGCTGACGGGCATGCTGGCCGCGTTTCTGACCCGGCTGCAACCTTGGGAAGCCTTGCGGCGTACGGTGTGGCTGCACGGCCAGGCAGCGGATGACGCGGTCGCTGAACGGTTGGGCCCGGAAGGTCTGACCGCTTCGGAATTGATCGAGCGGGTGAGACGCCGGCTTAACGCTGTCTGAGTGAGCAGCGTCCGCACCTGAAATTAGTGTGCGCATGGCGTGCGGTGTATCGTTGCGGACTGCTGAATTCGCGCCTCTGCGGATCGGCCGAAAATAACAATATTGGTCACACCGCCAAGGCTCACTCCAACAGGGAAAAACATGAACTGGTATCTCAGCGTTCTCAAGCAATACGCCGTATTCAAGGGGCGCGCCCGGCGCAAGGAATACTGGTTCTTCATTCTGTTCAACCTAATCGCCAGCCTGGTGCTGACCGTGGTCGATTACATGACCGGCAGTCTCGACGCCGAACTGGGCATGGGACTGTTGAGCGGCGTCTACTCGCTGGCGGTTTTGATTCCAAGCCTGGCGGTGACGGTGCGCCGCCTGCACGACACCGACCGCACCGGCTGGTGGATATTGATTGGCCTGATTCCGCTGATCGGCGTAATCGTGCTGCTGGTTTTCATGCTGCTCGACAGCCAGCCCAGTGATAACCAGTACGGCGCCAATCCCAAAGGGGTGACGGCTTGACGTGCAGTGCGAACAAAGAGCCCAGTGGGGCTCTTTTTTTACCTCCGCATAGCGGCTGATGCCGTGAGTCAAACCAGCCAGTGGCGGCACGCCCTGTTTTTGATGCGCCGCTGGGTGCGGTATCGCCGCACCGCGCGTTCATCGATAGCGCGGGTTCCTGTCAGGCTGGCCACCGGGTTACTCAGCCGGCACCTCACCCATCGCGTACCCAGCTGCTTCCGGCGACTCGGCAACTGCCGGACTCGACGTGGCTTCTTCATACAGCGCCCCCTCCTTCATTTTGATTTCCCCTACTGCCTGCTCGTTCGCTGATTCGGCTGGACTCTTGGAATTGCAGCCGCTCAGGATCAGCAGACTGGTCATCACGGCCAGCACGCTGTAGGAGGCGTGCCAGGAATGCGTGCGTTTCGATTTTGCCGGGACAGTGAAACCGGTTCCGGCACCGCTCCACTCGTATAAGCGCATGTGTTCGTCATCGAGGTGTTGCATGGTCTTGCGCATAAGTGCTCCTGTGTGATTCGGGCTGGCCGGCAGCGGTGTGGGCGCGTCCGGCCAGTTAGAATGGGCGATCAGCGTTAGGGGGTTTGCGGCGCCGTGGCGGCGGTGGCGTTGGTGGCATTGACCAATTCGTCGCTGCTGAGGGCGTTGTCGCTGTTGGCGTCTCCAGCGATGAAAGCCTTGCCGTTACCGCCCTGGGCGACAAACTCCTCCAGGCTCACCATGCCGTCACTGTTCTGGTCGTAAGCCTTGAGATCCGGCTGGTCCGAAGCGGCCCAGGCCTGCGCCGCGGCGAAAGCACACAGCAGGGTGGCAATGCTCGCATTCCGGATACGCGTGTCAAAAGTGTTCATCTCGGTCTATCTCCTGTCGTTAAAATTAATTCGAATGCGGATGCACTCGACGGGGGATAAAGCGATGACCGTGCCAGCTCTGTTTTCTCACATTAAATCAATTAGATGCCGGAATTTTGTGGGGAACGGCGCCCGCCAGCGCGGCGGCGTCGGCAGCAATCTGTCGCCCGTCAGCGACGGATTCATACGAGGGTTCCCATGCAATTGTTTTTGCTGGGTTTTTCTGTCTGGTGTGGGCGACAACCGGTGCAGTTGCGTTGAACACGCGCAAAAAAGGGGAGCCAGGCTCCCCGGTCGCAAAACGCAGGCGGGCTAAACCGGTGGCGGCTGCCGGTTCATGGCCAGCAGCACCAGCAAGCCCGCCACCGCCGCAACAAACAGCGCAATGGCGATCCAGGCTGCGGTGCCTGCTGCGACGGCAAAGCCAAACGTGCCGCCGACGATGGCGACGATCAGAAATGTAACGGCCCATCCAAACATGACGTCCCCCTTTCAACATGGATAAACGCACGATGGCGTTCCCACTCCATTGCAGGGGTCGTGCCAGACACACAATTCGCTTTTGAATCAGACGGGTAGCCCGCCGGGTGACGAACAGGCCGCGCCCGCGAACACAGGCGCGTCGCCTGTACCCGACATTCAGCCGGTTTGGTCGCGATCCTTGAACAGGGCAGGCGTCAGGCCGTGGCGTTCGAGCAGCCGGTAGACCTCGGTGCGGTTGCGCCCCGCCAGCCGCGCCACTTCGCTGACCTGGCCGCGCGTCAGCTTCAGCAGCGTGATCAAGTAGTCGCGCTCAAACGCCGCCCGCGCCTCTGCCAGCGGCTGGATGTCGGCCGGTTTGTCGCGCAGGGCGCGCGCCACCAGGCTGGCCGGGATGGTCGAGGTGGTGCACAGCGCACAGCACTGCTCCAGCACGTTGTGCAGCTGGCGGATATTGCCGGGCCAGTCGGCCGCTACCAGCATTTCCAGCGCCTCGGGGGCAAAGCCGTGGATGCGGCGGCGGTATTTCTCGGTCAGTACGGTGAGAAAATGGCGTGCCAGCAGCGGGATGTCTTCGCGCCGTTCACGCAGCGGCGGCAGCGTCAGGTTGACCACGTTGAGGCGGTAATACAGGTCTTCGCGAAACTCGCCGCTGACGATCGCCTCTTCCAGATTGCGATGGGTGGCCGACAGGATGCGCACGTCCACCGCACGCGTTTCGGTTGCGCCCACCGGCCGCACCTCGCCTTCCTGCAGCACGCGCAAGAGCTTGACCTGCAAGGGCGCGGGCATGTCGCCGATCTCGTCCAGAAACACGGTGCCGCCGTGCGCGCTGAGGAACAGGCCCGGATGGTCGCGCCCCGCCCCGGTGAACGCGCCTTTCATGTGGCCGAACAGTTCCGATTCGAGCAACTCGGCAGGAATCGCGCCGCAGTTGATCGCGACGAACGGCTTGGCCCGGCGCGGACTGGCGCGGTGAATGGCGCGCGCCAGCAACTCCTTACCGGTGCCCGATTCGCCCTGGATCAGCAGCGCGGCTTCGCTTTGCGCGGCCAGCAGTGCTTCGGCCAGCAGCGTGTCCATCGCCGGACTGGCGGTGAGAATTTCGCTGCGCCAGCTGTCGTCGCCCGTATCGGGGCTGCTGCCCGCCAGCAGGGTGGCGCGCTTCAGCAAAGCGACCAGCGTCGCGGCGTCGTAGGGCTTGGTCAGATAGCCGAACAGGCCCTGCTGGGTGGCGGCGACGGCGTCCGGAATGGAGCCGTGTGCGGTCAGCACGACCACCGGCAGCGACGGGTCACGCGCGTGAATGGCGCGAAACAGCGCCATGCCGTCCATGCCGGCCATCTGCATGTCGGTCAGCACGGCGTCGGGCCGCGTCACCGACAGCTGCGCCAGCGCGGCCTCGCCGCTGCCTACCGCTTCGACCCGGAAACCGTTGGCTTCCAGCCGCAGGGTAATCAGTTCGCGCAGCGACGCATCATCGTCGACAACCAGAATGGCGGGCTTTTTCATGGTGCTTTGCCTGGCGTGCTGCGCTGTTGCAGGGATTTTTCCAGCGCCTTGATCTGATCGAGCTTGTCCTGCAATTCGTCCGCGCGCGCGGTTTGCTGTTTGAGCTCGAGGCGGGCCTTGAGCGAGCGTTTCAACAAGTCGACCAGCGCCTGCGTGCGGGAATCGGTTTCTTCTATCGCGGCCAGCGCCTTGAGGCCGCGCTCAAACGCGTCGACGCTGTCCTCGCGTTCGAGCAAGGCCGCCAGCTGAAACCGCTTGGCGTCGTCAAGGCGACGGCCGTTTTCCAGCGCAGCCAGTTCACGCCGCCGCTGCTCGGGAGCAAGGTTCGCCACCCGTGCAAGATCGGTCAATAACGCCGGCACGGCTGGCGCGACGGGGCCGGGGCGGGGCGCCGGCCGCTCGGACTGGGGCTGGACAGAACACGCGCCGAGTGCCAGCAGAAGCGCGGCAAGCAGAACAGTTTTATATGTCATTGCGGCAAGGGCCAGGTTGTACGAAAACAGGTTGTCCAGGGCGGGCTGTCGATGATCTCGATCTGTCCGCCGGCGGCCAGCAGCGTTTCACGCACGATCGACAGCCCCAGGCCGCTTCCTTTGACCGCGCTGTCGGGTTGGCGCGCGCCCTGGAAAAAAGGCTCGAAAACTCGGTTGCGCTCGGCGTGTGGGATACCGCCGCTCTGGTCGCACACATCAAGGATGGATGCACCGCTGGAAAGTTCACTGCGAATCAGGATGTGTCCTTCGTCGGGGCTGAATTTGATTGCATTGGACAGCAGGTTGTCGAGCACGGTTTCCAGCTGACCCCGGTCGGCGTGCAGCATGGGGGCGGCCAGCTGCCGGTCGACCCGAAGATGGCGGGCGTCGAGTGCGAGCCGGTGGCGCGCCAGCACGCTGTCGAGCACATCGGCCAGTTCTTGCAGCGGGGCAGTGGGCGGCAGCGTGGCGTCGTGCACCAGGCTGCCGTAACGGATCAGGTCCTCGATGCGCTTTTGCAGGTCGCGGCTGCTGCCGTCCATGATGCCGACTATCGTGCGCTGGCGTGCGTTGAGGTTGCCGGCCAGTTCATCGTCCAGCAGCGCCACGCCTTCACGCAGCGAAGCAAGCGGGGTTTTCAGTTCGTGCGACACATGGCGCAGGAAGCGCAGTTTCTGTTCTTCCAGCGCCTGCAGGCGTTGCCGCAGCCAGTCGATTTCGCGCCCCAGTTCGACGATGTCCTGCGGCCCGCTGATCGCCTGCAACGGCCTCAGGTCGGCCCGGCCAAGCTGCTGGATCGAGGCTTTGAGCTGCTTGATCGGACGGTTGATCATCCAGGAAAAAACCGCGGCCAGCAGCAGTGTCAACGGAATCAGCGCCAACGCCAGCAGGATCAGCCGTTGCCGGGTGGCTTGCACGGTCGTTTCCAGCGTCTGCAACTCGTTTTGCACGGCGGCGTCGGCCTGGGTCAGCAAGGTGCGGGCGGCGGCATGCAGCGCATCGAATTCTGGCGCGAGCGCATTAAATCCCGCGCTGTCGAGAAAGGTGCCAGGCCGCAGCTGGCGATACAACGCCTGGCTGCGCGCCTGCAATGCGGCCAGGGTGGCGTGCGACGGCACATCGACCGGTTGCGTGTCGAGGTGCGCCAGCTGCGTTTGCAATTCGTTGAAGCGCATCCGCAGCGCGCTGCCAAACTCAGCGTCCTGCAGCAAATGATATTGACCGGCGGTGCGTTGCAACTGGCTGACCGATTCGACGACCTGCCGCACCTCGCGGGTAATAGCAAGACTGTTGCGGGTGAACTGGCGCTGGGTGTCGACCACGCCCTGCAACACATGCACCACGTTGATCAGGCCGCTGGCCAGCGGCACGATGAGCACACCCATGGCGACAATGACCAGGATGGTGAACGAGCGGGGATAGTAGCGGCCTGAAAGCATCCGGACGGGGAGAGGGGGCAATGTTGCAGCATACCCCGATTGGGTAAGCGCGATGGCGGTGGCCGCCATCGCGAAACCGGCGGGTTTACAGCAGGTCGAGATAGCCCAGAATGCCCTTGGCGGCCTCGCGGCCTTCGTACACCGCAGTCACCACCAGATCGGAACCGCGCACCATGTCGCCACCGGCGAAGATTTTCGGGTTGGCGGTCTGGAAAGCGTGTTGCTGGCTTTTGGCAATGACGCGGCCGCCTTGGTCGATGGCGATCTGATGCTGCTCGAACCACGGCTGCGGATTGGGGCGGAAGCCGAAGGCCACGATGACGCGGTCGGCCGGGATGATTTCCTCCGAGCCCGGCACCACCACCGGGGTGCGGCGACCGCGCGCGTCGGGCGGGCCGAGTTCGGTGGTGACCAGCTTGACGCCTTCGACCTTGCCATCGCCGACGATCTCCACCGGCTGGCGGTTCCACAGAAACTGTACGCCCTCTTCCTTGGCGTTGCCGACTTCGCGTTTTGAGCCGGGCATGTTGGCTTCGTCGCGACGGTAGGCGCAAATAACCGAGGCGGCGTCCTGGCGGATGCTGGTGCGGTTGCAGTCCATCGCGGTATCGCCACCGCCGAGCACGACGACGCGTTGGCCTTTCATGTCCTGATACTCCTCGTCCGGTTTCATCAGGTCGAGGCACTTGCGCACGTTGGAGATCAGGAACGGCAACGCTTCGAGCACGCCGGGCAGGTCTTCGCCGGGGAAGCCGCCTTTCATGTAAGTGTAGGTGCCCATGCCCATGAACACCGCGTCGTATTCTTCGAGCAGGGCCTGCATCGACACATCCTTGCCGATGTCGGTGTTCAGTTTGAACTCGACCCCCATGCCCTCGAATACTTCGCGGCGACGGATCATCACCGATTTTTCCATCTTGAATTCGGGGATGCCGAAGGTGAGCAGGCCGCCGATTTCATCGTAGCGGTCGAACACCACCGGCTTCACGCCGTTGCGTGCGAGCACGTCGGCACAGCCCAGACCTGCTGGCCCTGCACCGATGATGGCGACTTTTTTGCCGGTGGCGACGACATTCGACATGTCGGGACGCCAGCCCGCCTTGAACGCTTCCTCGGAAATGTATTTCTCGATCTGGCCGATGGTCACCGCGCCAAAGCCGCCTTCGTTGGGGCCGCCGCCGACGGCTTCGCCGAAGCCGTCGCTGTTGAGGGTGCAGGCGCCTTCGCACAAACGATCCTGCGGGCACACGCGGCCGCACACCTCGGGCAGCGAGTTGGTCTGATGGCTCAGGTCGGCCGCTTCAAACAGGCGGCCTTCGGTCACCAGCTTCAGCCAGTTGGGAATGTAGTTGTGCACCGGGCACTTCCACTCGCAATACGGATTGCCGCAACCGAGGCAGCGGTCGGCCTGCTCCTGCGCGTGGCCGGCATTCATCGGCGCATAGATTTCGCGGAACTCGTGCTTGCGCACGACCGCCTCGGTTTTAGCACCGTCGCGCCGAGCCTGCTTCAAAAACTGGAATACGTCACCCATCTTTATGCACTCACTGCTTCACGTGACTGGCCGGGAATATCCTCGACCAGGTCTTCAATCGAAATCCGCTTGGGCTTGATCAGCCACACCCTGGCGAGCGTGGCGTCAAAGTCGGCCAGCAAAGCTTTGGCGCGCGCGCTGCCGGTCAACGCCAGATGGCGTTCGATCTTCGCCTTGAGGAAGACGCGGTAGGGCTCGGTTTCGTCGTTGACGATGCGAACCAGTTCGACCATTTCCTTGTTGGTTTTGGCCATGAAGTCGCCCGAGTCGTCGACCACGAACGCCATGCCGCCGCTCATGCCGGCACCAAAATTCAGCCCGGTGTCGCCCAGCACGATGATGGTGCCGCCGGTCATGTATTCGCAGCCGTGGTCGCCGATGCCTTCCACCACCGCCAGCGCGCCGGAGTTGCGCACGCCGAAGCGCTCGCCGCCCATGCCCGCGGCGTAGAGTTCGCCGGCAGTCGCGCCGTACAGGCAGGTGTTGCCGATCAAGGTGTTGCGGTGCGCCTCGAAGCTGGCGACGCGTGGCGGATAAATCACCAGACGGCCGCCGCCCATGCCTTTGCCGACGTAGTCGTTGGCATCGCCTTCGAGCGTGATCGTCAGTCCCCTGTGGTTCCACACGCCGAGGCTCTGGCCGGCCGAACCGGTGAGATGGATGCGAATGCTGTCGTCGGGCAGGCCCTTGCCGCCGTGCGCCTTGGCGATTTCGCCGGACAGGCGCGCACCGATCGAGCGGTTGACGTTCCTCACCGGGTAGCGCAGCTCGATCGGCGTGCTGTTTTTGATTGCAGCCAGCGCGTCGACCACCATCTGCTCGGCCAGCTCGCCCTTGTCGAACGACGGGTTGCGTTCCTGCTGCGAGAAGCGTGGTGCGTCGGCCGGGGTGCTGCCTTGCGACAACAGCGCAGACAAATTCAGGCGACCCTGGCGCGGCGTATCGCCCGCCGACACATCGAGCAGGTCGGTGCGGCCGATGAGGTCGGTGAGCTGGCGAATACCGAGGCTTGCCATCAACTCGCGCGTTTCTTCGGCGACGAACTTGAAGTAGTTCACCACCATCTCGGGCAGGCCGATGAAGTGATCGCGGCGCAGCACCTCGTTCTGCGTGGCGACGCCGGTAGCGCAGTTGTTGAGGTGACAGATGCGCAGGTATTTGCAGCCCAGCGCGACCATCGGCCCGGTGCCGAAGCCGAAGGATTCGGCACCGAGGATGGCCGCCTTGATTACGTCAAGGCCTGTTTTCAGGCCGCCGTCGGTCTGCACGCGCACGCGGCCGCGCAGGCCATTGGCGCGCAACACCTGCTGCGCTTCGGACAGGCCGAGTTCCCACGGCGAACCGGCGTATTTGACCGAGGCCAGCGGGCTCGCGCCGGTGCCGCCATCGTAGCCGGAAATGGTGATGAGGTCGGCGTAGGCCTTGGCGACCCCGGCGGCGATGGTGCCGACGCCAGGTTCGGCGACCAGCTTGACCGACACCAGCGCATCGGGGTTGACCTGTTTAAGGTCAAAAATCAGCTGCGCCAGATCCTCGATCGAATAAATGTCGTGGTGCGGCGGCGGTGAAATCAGCGGGGTGCCGGGCTTGCAATGACGCAGGCCGGCGATCATGACCGACACCTTGTCACCCGGCAGCTGGCCGCCCTCGCCGGGCTTGGCGCCCTGGGCGATCTTGATCTGCAATACTTCGGCGTTGACCAGATAGGTCGCGGTGACGCCAAAGCGGCCGGAGGCGATCTGCTTGATCTTGGAGGTTTTCGAGGTGC
>JAABQE010000231.1 GCA_011391655.1 Hydrogenophilales bacterium | reverse complement strand
GATTTCGGTGTTGCGGGCGCTGCGGTCGCCCGCGCGGCGTTCGTTGAAAATATGTTCGGCGCGGGCGATGTCGTCTTCGTGAACAACCAGGCTGTAATGCTGCCCCAGCAGTTCCTCGCGACGATAGCCGAGCAGGCTTTCAACGCGGTCGTTGACGAAGGAGAAGCGGCCATCGACATCGAGCGTGTAAATGAAGTCAGGCGAGCTGTTGACCAGAAAGCGATGCCATTTTTCCGATTGTTGCAGGCGCTGCAGGATGTGGTTGTTTTCCCGCTCCAGCCGCCGTTGCGTCAGCGTGTTGTCGATGCGGCGCAGCAATTCTTCGGGTTCGTAGGGTTTGCGAACGAAATCGGTGGCACCGCCACGCAACGCGCGGATGGCCGCGTCGATTGCGCTTTCGCCGGACACCACGATCACTGGCGTGTCGATGTTGCGGTCGGCTATGTAGCGCAACACTTCGTTGCCGTTGAGATCTGGCATGCCGAGATCAAGCAGGATCACGTCGAACTGCTGTTTGCCGATGGCAACCAGCGCGGCGCGTCCGCCATCGGCGGTCACCACGTCGTAATTACGGGCAACCAGCAACCGCGAGAGCCCCTCCAGAATCAACGGCTCGTCGTCGACCAGCAGCAGGCGTGAGCGAGCCGGAAACGCACTGACGGTGCCAGTGTGGGGTGGGGAATCAATTGGACTGTTTGACATCAAGTTCTCCGTAGCGCGGGTTACATTGACCCATAGCGCGTTGTAGTGAGCGTGGTCTGTCCGCTTAGCAGGGTGGGCAGACGAATTAAAAAATGGGTGCCTTGCGGGCTGCTCTCGCAGCTGAGCTGGCCGTGCATGCGTTCGATCAGGCTATGGCTGATGTTCAGGCCGAGACCTGCGTGTTCGCCGCCTTTTTCGCTGACCAGGGGTTCGAACAGGTGAGCCAAAACAGCAGCGGGCAGGCCGGGGCCGGTGTCGGCCACCTCGATTTCGATTTCGCGCTGGCCATTTGCGTCGATCAGGCGCGTGCTGAATTTCAGGTGACCACCCGCGGACATGGCTTCGACTGCATTTTTAGCGAGGTTGAACAGCACCTGCTTGAGCAAGTCCTTTTGCAGCGGCAGAGGCGGCACTTCCGGATTCAGGTCGATTTGCACGCTGATGTTGTTCGGTGTGAACAGGGTGCCGAGCGACATCCGGACCAGTTCGGACACGATGGCGTTGACCGAAACCAGTTCAAGCTCGGCGGCTGGCGCCGGTGCCGGGGTTTCTTCGGCGGCGGTAATGCCGCGCACGATGCGCGCCACCCGCTCGATTTCGTCACCGATGATGCTGAGATCGCGCTGCACTGACGAATCCGCACCCAGTTTGTCGGACAGCAGGTTGACGTAATTGCGCATGATGGTGAGCGGGTTGGCCACTTCATGCACGGCGCGGCGTGCCCGCTCACGCGGGATATCGTCGCTTGCCGCAGGGCGCTTGGCGGATGCAGGGATCGCAGGGGTGGCCGCTGCGGGTGCAGACGCCGGTGTGGCGGCGCGGGGGCGCAGGGTCTCGGTATATTCGGCCAGGGTGAAGCGCCACAGCGGGGACATGCCGAGGCCGGGATTGGCATCGCCCGCCACCAGCACGCCAGTCTGGCCGTCGAGCAGCGGCAGCGGCTGGCAGAGCAATTGCGACACCCCCAGCAGGCGGGCAATTTGTTCATCGACCAGGGCGCCATCCGCCGCGCCACATTCGAACTGTTGCGGCGCGCTGCGGACCAGCGAACGTGGCAGCGCCGAATGTCCATCGTCGAGTGGAATCGCCAGTGCATTCAAACCGGGCGCGACCGCGCATAAAGCACTCACCCGCAAGTATCCGTCGGCTGCGGATGTAAACAGGCAGGCGCGCTCAATCCCGAACAGCGCCCGCAGCGTGTCCTGCAGCAGGGTAAACGGCTGGCTGTCTTTGCCGGACTGGCGAAAATGGCTGTTCAACGCCGACTGGGCGGCTTGCCCGGCGTACAGGCGGGCGAGCCGGTCAAACCCTGCGCTATGGCTGGATGCCGCAGCGTCGAGCAGGCCGAAACGCAATGCCAGTTGGCGAACCTGAATCTGGGTGTCGGCCAGCAGCTGGGCGGCTTCACCCGCCCCCATCTGCAGCGCGGCGAGCGCAGCGCGCACGTCCACGCTATCCACCGCGTCGGCGCGGGCAACCAGCTG
>JAABQE010000230.1 GCA_011391655.1 Hydrogenophilales bacterium | reverse complement strand
AGTGCTGGAAGTCGGGCGCTGACCCGATCGAATACGCGAAAGAACACAAAGAGTTCGCCCGCGCATTCGAGTCCTTCCCCGGCGACGCCGACAAGATCTTCCCCGGCTGGCGTGAAAAGCTGGGCGTGCACAAGTAAGCAGGCTGTGCACTGAGCTGCAAGAAACGCCTCCGGTTCGCTGGGGGCGTTTTTCTTCCGCACAAGGAAAAATCATGACCGACAAAGACCAATACAAAATCCAGCAGGAACCGTTCTACCAGCAGCAGAAGAACGAAGTCGCCCTGTACGAGGCCGCCTACCGCAACCGCCTTCCGGTGATGGTCAAAGGCCCGACAGGCTGCGGCAAATCGCGCTTTATTGAATACATGGCGTGGAAGCTCAACAAGCCGCTCATCACCGTGGCGTGCAATGAGGACATGACCGCCAGCGATCTGGTCGGCCGATATTTACTGGAAGCCAATGGCACCCGCTGGCTCGACGGCCCGCTCACCACCGCCGCGCGCATCGGTGCCATCTGCTACCTTGACGAGATCGTCGAAGCGCGCCAGGACACCACCGTGGTGATCCACCCGCTCACCGACCACCGCCGCACCCTGCCGCTGGACAAGAAGGGCGAGTTGATCCACGCGCACCCCGACTTCCAACTGGTGATCTCCTACAACCCTGGCTACCAGACGCTGATGAAGGATCTGAAGCAGTCGACCAAGCAGCGCTTCACCGGCTTCGATTTCGACTATCCCGACGCCGCACTGGAAACCGAGATTGTGGCCAAAGAGACCGGCGCCGATGCCGCCATGGCAGCCAAACTGGTGAAGATCGGCGCAGTCGCGCGTGGCCTCAAGGGCCACGGCCTCGACGAAGGCATCTCGACGCGCCTGTTGGTCTACGCAGCGACGCTGATCAAGGACGGCGTCGACCCGCGCGACGCCTGCCGCATGGCGCTGGTGCGGCCGATCACCGACGACGCCGATATCCGCGACACGCTGGATCACGCCATTGACGCCACGTTTGCCTAAGGTTTAAACGTGACCACGGAAACCGAATACCAGCATCCCCTGATGGCTGCTTACTGGAAGCAGGTCGACACCCGCTTCTCGCAGGTCGAAGCAGTGTTCGAGGATGTCATGGCCGAGGCGCTGGCGGTGCTCACGCGCGAAGGCATCGACGCTTACCTCGAAGCTGCGCGCGTCATCGGCAAGCTCGGGCGCGGCGTCGAGCCGATGCTGGCCTTTCTGGAAGAATGGCCGTCGACTGCGAAGGCGGTGGGCGAAGCGGCCTTGCCTGCGGTGATGGCGCTGGTCCAGCGCATGCAGAAATCGCCCAACGGCAATGCCATCACGCCTTTTCTGCAAACGCTGGCGCCGGTCGCGCGCCGCCTGCACGCGCAGGAACAAATGCAGCGCTATCTGGATATCACGCTGGATTTCATGGAGCGCACCACCGGTTCCATCCACGGTCACCACACCACTTTTCCGAGCCCCGGCCTGCCGGAATTCTTCGCCCAGGCGCCCAATCTGCTGAACCAGCTGACGCTGGCCGGTCTGAAAAACTGGGTGGAATACGGCATCCGCAACTACCGCACCCACCCCGAGCGGCAGAAGGATTACTTCAGCGTGCAGTCGGCCGACAGCCGCGCGGTGCTGCAGCGCGAACGCCACGGCACCCTGTTCATGGATGTCGAACGCAAGCTCGATCTGTACCTGCGCGGCCTGTGGAACGATGCAGAACAACTGGTGCCGTATTCGACCGCGTTCGACGAATTGCGCAAGCCGATTCCGTATTACGACAAGCTCGGCATGCGCGTGCCGGATGTGCAGGACGATGCACATGGGGTCAGCGGCCTCGACCGCTACCGCGCTACGCTGGCGCACATGGTCGGCCACCGGCGCTGGACCCAGCCGCAGGTGGCCGACAACTGGAGTCCATTCCAGCGCATGGCGGTCGAGTTCTTCGAGGATTGCCGCGTCGAGACGCTGCTGATCCGCGTCTATCCCGGATTACGTCGCCTGTTTCTCGCGCTGCACCCGCAACCGCTGGAAGCTGCCTGCGATCCGGAAACCACGTCCTGCCTGCGCCACCGCATGGCGATGCTGTCGCGCGCGCTGCTCGATCCCGCTCACGGCTATGCCGACGCTGACCTCAACACCTTCGCCGCGCGCTTTCATGCCGTGATGGAACAGGGGGAGTCGAGCACCCAGGAAATCGCAGCGCTGGCGCTTTCCTACGTCGCCAAAACCCGCCGCCAGAGCGACCAGTTCG
>JAABQE010000229.1 GCA_011391655.1 Hydrogenophilales bacterium | reverse complement strand
GCGCATCCAGACACCGCCAAACCCATAATTCAATAACGATGGAGAGCGCATGTTTCGGGGGGTCGCAACAGTCAGTCTGGATAGCAAGAACCGGCTCGTCGTGCCGGCGCGCTATCGCGACGCCCTTTTGGTGAATGGTGACGGACGCGTGGTGATCACGGCCGACCCCAGCCAGTGCCTGCTGCTCTATCCCCTGCCCGAATGGGAACCGATCGAGAAAAAGCTCAACGGCCTCTCCGATTTCAATCCCCGTACGCGCAGTCTCAAGCAATTGCTGGTGGGCTATGCGCATGACATGGACATGGACAGCGCCGGTCGCGTGTTGCTGCCGCCAATGCTGCGGAAATTCGCCGACCTCGATAAAAACGTGGTGATGGTAGGACAGGGCAGCAAGGTGGAGCTGTGGAACGAGGCGCGCTGGGAGGCGCAGGTGGCCCAGGCGCTGACCTTCAGCGATGACGTGCTGCCGCCGGAACTCGAAGGCTTTACGTTGTGATGGAACCCGCCCATGTGCCGGTGCTGGCACAGGAGGCGGTGGCAGCACTGGCGATCAACCCCGGTGGCGTCTATGTCGACGCCACCTTCGGGCGCGGTGGACATAGTCGCCTGATCCTCGATCAGTTGGGTCCGGATGGGCGTTTGATCGCGCTGGACCGTGATCCGGATGCCATTCGCGCCGGCGCGGATTTGCAGGACAAGCGGCTGACGCTGATGCAGAGCACGTTTTCACGCTTGGGTGCCGTACTCGGTGAGTTGGGCGTGTCACGCGTGAACGGCATTTTGTTGGACATAGGCGTGTCGTCGCCGCAACTGGATGACGCCACGCGCGGATTCAGTTTCCGTTTCGATGCGCCGCTCGACATGCGCATGGATCCGGGAAGCGGACTGTCGGCAGCAGACTGGCTGGCGACAGCCGCAGAAGGGGAGATCAGTGAAGTCATCCGCAGCTACGGGGAAGAGCGGTTTGCTAAATCGATTGCGCGCGCGATTGTTGCGGCACGGCAAGTCGAAGCCATCCGCACTACCGGGCAGCTGGCGCGTCTCATCGCCGCAACGATTAAATGGCATGAACCGGGGCAGCACCCGGCCACGCGCAGCTTTCAAGCTATACGGATTTATCTCAACCGCGAGCTGGAAGAGCTGAGCGCCGTGCTGCCGCAATGCGTGGATGTGCTTTTACCCGGTGGCCGGCTCGCGGTCATCAGCTTCCATTCGCTGGAAGATCGCATCGTCAAACGCTTTATGCGGGACGAGGCGCTGGGTGAGCAGGCTCCACGCCGTTTGCCGATTCCGGCCGCCATGCTCAAGCCGGGCCGCTTGAAACTGGTGGGACGTGCCCAGCACGCAAGCGACGTCGAGCGCGCAGAGAATCCGCGCGCCCGCAGCGCCGTGCTGCGAGTGGCGGAACGCATGGGCGGCATGACATGAGCCGCCTCAATATCGTCCTGGCAATCGTGTTGATCCTGTGCGCGCTAGCGGTGATACAGGCGCAGCACCGCTCGCGCACTTATTTTGTGGGTCTGGAACGGTTGAAAAAAGAGGCACGCCTGCTCGACGAGCAATGGGGGCAATTGCAACTGGAACAAAGCACCTGGGCCAATCCGGCACGGGTGGACTCGCTCGCCCGCAGCCGCATCGGGCTGGTTTCGCCGCCACAGGAACGCATCCACGTTGAAACCGCAGGCGCCCAGGGGAATGCCCCATGAGTTACACGCCGCGCCACGCCCGTTCGCATCGACTGCTCGCGCTCAAGCTCGCGCCCTGGCGCATGGCGACGGTGGGTGGGCTGCTGATCGGCGGCCTGGTGCTGGTTGCCGGTCGCGCGTTCTACCTGCAGGGACTCAATACCGATTATCTGCAGGGCAAGGGGGATGCGATTTCCAATCGCAACCTTACCCTGCCAACCCATCGCGGCCAGGTATCCGATCGTCATGGCCAGTTGCTGGCCATCAGCACACCGGTCGAATCGCTTTGGGCGCGCCCGTCCGAGCTCAAGATGACGGTTGAACAACAGGCGCATCTGTCCAAAATATTGGACATGCCGGCGTCGGCTCTATCCAAAAAGCTGACGCGCAAAGGGCGTGGCGAATTCAGCGTGCGCCGACCGGTCACGCCGGAGCAGGCGCTCAATATTGCCGCCATGGGCGTGCCCGGACTGTACTTGCGGCGCGAATTCCGGCGCTACTATCCAGCGGGCGAAGTCGCCGCCCATGTGGTCGGCTTCACCAATGTGGACGACGTGGGGCAGGAAGGCGTCGAGCGCGCC
>JAABQE010000228.1 GCA_011391655.1 Hydrogenophilales bacterium | reverse complement strand
CCGTGGCGGGCGCGCTGCAGGTTGAGCGCATAGCCGAGGTCGGGCGCGGTGTCGACCAGGGTGCCGTCGAGGTCGAACAGGACCGCCCGGATGCCATCAAGCTTCATTGCGTTGATTTCCATGCTTACTCCCCGCGCTGCGTCGCCAGCAGGTAGTTGACGTCGGTGTCGGCTTCCAGCTTGTAGATTTTGGTCAGCGGGTTGTAGGTCATGCCGATCAGTTCCTGCGTATCCAGTCTGGCTTCGCGCGCCATGCGGGCGAGTTCGGCGGGCTGGATGAATTTGGCGTAATCGTGGGTGCCGCGCGGCAGCAGCTTGAGGATGTATTCGGCACCGACGATGGCGAACAAATAGCTTTTGGCATTGCGGTTGAGCGTTGAAAAGAACACCCAGCCGCCGGGTTTGACCAGGCGCGCACAGGCGGCAACGATCGAGGCGGGATCGGGCACGTGCTCCAGCATTTCCATGCAGGTCACCACATCGAACTCGCCGGCATGCTGCGCGGCAAAGTCTTCGGCTGATACCAGCTGGTAATCGACGCTGAGTCCGGATTCGTACAAATGCAGCTTGGCGACCTTGAGCGCCTTTTCCGACAGGTCGATGCCGCTGACGCTGGCGCCGACCGCCGCCATCGCTTCGGCCAGAATGCCACCGCCGCAGCCGACGTCGAGCACTTTCTTGCCCGACAGCGCGGCTTGCTGGTCGATCCATTTCAGGCGCAGCGGGTTGATTTCGTGCAGCGGCTTGAACTCGGAGTTCGGGTCCCACCAGCGGTGGGCGAGTTCGGAGAATTTGGCGATTTCGGCGGCGTCTACGTTGCTCATGAGGCTTTCCTATGCAGTGATTTTGGTGCGCCAATAGGCGGCGCGGGCGGTCAGGTCGTCGCTATCCAAGCCGACCAGGCAGCGGTTATTCAGTTTGTGTTGGCCATCCACCCATACGTGGCTGACATTTTCGCGTCCGGCCACGTAAACCAGGTGCGAGACGGGGTCGAACACCGGCTGGCTTGACACCGTGGAGAGGTCGACCGCGACCAGATCCGCGCGCTTGCCGGGGGTAATGCTGCCGATCTGGCTGTCGAGATTGAGCGCTCGCGCGCCGCCGAGCGTTGCGGCCTTGAGCGCGGCGGCGGCGGGCAGTGCGGCCGCATCGCCGCTGGCTCCCTTGGCCAGCAGGGCAGCAAGGCGCATTTCGCCGAACAGGTCGAGCCGGTTGTTGCTGGCCGCGCCGTCGCTGCCAAGGCCCAGGTTGACCCCCGCCGCAGCGAGCTGGGTGATGGGCGCAATGCCGGAAGCCAGCTTGAGATTGGAGCTTGGGCAATGCGCCACATGGCAGCCATGCGTGGCCAGAAACTCGATTTCGGCCTCGTTCAGATGTACGGCATGGACGCCGATGAAGTTGGGTCCGAGCAAACCCAGCCGCGCCAGCCGTTCCAGCGGGCGCACGCCATGCTGTTGCAGGCTGGTTGCGACTTCGTCGGCGGTTTCGTGGATGTGGGTGTGAATGGGCAGGCCCAGCTGCTCGGCCAGGGTATTGATGCGGCCGAAAGTCACGTCCGAAATGGTGTAGGGCGCGTGCGGCGCAAAGGCAAACGACAGCAGGGGCTCATCTTTCAGTGCATCACGCATCGCCAGCCCCTTGGCCAGGTAGTCGTCCGCATCGGTCGCGTAGGCGCTGGGGTGTTCCATCACCAGCATTCCCAGCGTGGCGCGCATGCCGGCTTGAATAAACGCCTCGCCCGCTGCCGCCGGATAGAAATACATGTCGTTCGCGGTGGTGACGCCGCTCGCCAGCATTTCGGCTGCGGCGAGCAGGGTGCCGTCGCGCACGAAGGCTTCGGACAGGTGTTTTTTCTCGGCTGGCCAGATGTGCTGCTGGAGCCAGGCCATCAGCGGCAGGTCGTCGGCAAAGCCGCGCAGGAGCGACATCGCGGCGTGGCAATGCAGATTGACCAGACCGGGAATCAGTGCCTGGCCGGGTAGGGCGAGGCTGTGCGCTGCGTCGTAGCGGGCCTGCGCATCGGCGGCAGGCAGCACATCGAGAATCTGGCCGTCACGCACCACCACGGCGTGGTCGCTCAACGCGCCCTCGGTTTCGACGGGCACGACCCATTGCGGCAGGAGAAGGAGATCGGCAAGGCGTTTCATGTGGCCTGCATTCTCACTGTTTGGCTGTGGTTTGGCAAAGGCCGCCGAGCGGGGCGACCATGCTAAAATCACGGGCTTTTAGATCAATAAAAAGCCGGTTATGGAACAGTTTGCCAAGGAAACCCTCCCGGTCAGTCTCGAAGACGAG
>JAABQE010000227.1 GCA_011391655.1 Hydrogenophilales bacterium | reverse complement strand
ATCAAAGTAGACGGCGAACTGGCCACAGATAACCCGGCTTGCTCGACTCCGTCATTGCAGTGGAGAGCTATTGCGTCGAACAATCGTGAGGAACCGTACCGTGCGCTATCGAACAGATTGCTTCAGAGACAGCGGCGCATCATGCGAATGTCGGTCGCACCGCGTGGGTGGCACCGGCGCGTTGACCTCGAAAAAACTTGGCCATTCGAAAAAAACACAGCACAAGACGCCGATACCCGCGAATCCATGATGCCAGAACCCTGCCTGAACCATGAGGCCCCTCCCTCTTCTAGCTACCACGCGGCCGCTGCACGCGGGATGCGCTTCACGACCGTTGCGGCTTGCCTGATGCTGGCCCTGTCCGGTTGCGCGTCGGTGGTGCCACAGCGTGCCGCACCTCTTGCGGTCGATGTGCCGGCCGATTGGTCCGCTGCCAATGTTCCCGCAACGACCAGCGCATCCTCTCTGGCGCAATGGTGGTTGCGCTTCGATGACCCGCTGCTCGCCAGCCTCGTGGCCCAGGCCTTGCAGGCCAATACCAGCGTCAAGAGTGCCGAGGCTGCGCTGCGGCAGGCACGGGCATTGCGCGATGTTGCGGCGGCCGGGTTGTTGCCGACGGTCGGCAGTTCAGCCTCGGCACAGCGGGGCATCAGCGGTGGGAACGTCACTGACAACGCCTTCAAGGTCGGCCTCGATGCGAACTGGGAGCTTGATATCTTCGGCGCCAACCGGAGCGCGCTGGATGCCAGCGAGGCCACGGCCCAGGCCAGCGCAGCGGGCCTGGGCGACGTGCAGATATCGATTGCCGCCGAGGTGGCACTCAGCTACATCACGCTGCGTGGTGCCCAGGTGCGCCTGGCGATTGCCGCCGACAACCTGGCCAGCCAGCTCGAGACCTTGCAGATCACGCAGTGGCGCCTGCAGGCCGGACTGGTCACCTCTCTGGACACCGAGCAGGCGCTCACCACCGCCGAACAGACACGCGCCCGGATCCCGGCGTTGCAGACTGCCATCGAACAGGCCCGCCATGCGCTCGCGGTACTGACCGGCCAGCCGCCGGCGGCCTTGTCGACGGTGCTCGCCGCGTCCGGTCCGGTGCCACAGGCGGCCGCCGACCTCGCATTGAGCTTCCCCGCCGAGACGCTGCGCCAGCGACCCGACGTGCGCGCCGCCGAACTCCAGGTGATGGCCGCGTTGGCGCGCGTATCGCAAGCCGAGGCGGCACGCATGCCGAACTTCAAGCTGGGGGGTTCGCTGGGTCTGTACGGCCTGACGCTGGGCGCGTTGACCAGCAGTTCGGCGGGCATCGGCGCGCTGCTGGCCAGCGTGTCGCTGCCGCTGTTCGATGGCGGCGCCCTGCGCGCCCAGGTCCGTGCACAGCAGGCCGCGCTGGACCAGGCGGGCATGGCTTACCAGGCTGCCGTGCTGACGGCGCTGACGGAAGTGGAAGACGCGCTGGTTGCACTGCGTGGCGACCGCGAAAGCCTGTTGTCCCTGCAACGGGCCGCCGAGGCGGCTGGCAACGCTGCGCTGCTGGCGCGCCTGCGCTATGACAGCGGGCTGATCGATTTCCAGACCGTGCTCGATACCCAGCGCACCCTGCTCAACGCACAGGAAAATGTAGCCATTTCCAGCGCCGGTCTCAGTACTGACCATGTGCGCCTGTACAAGGCCCTGGGCGGTGGCTGGCGCCCTGAAGACAGTGACGTAACAACCCCCTCCTCCGAAGACGCAACCCGGACTGACCCGAAATGAGCATCGCAACGCCTTCACCTTCCACCGCCGCAGCGCAGCCATCCGGCAGCGAAACCGACCTCGCCGCCCTGCTCGACGAACCCACCTCGCGCGTCTGGTATCGCCGCCCCGCGCTGTGGGCCGGCGCCCTGCTGCTGGTGCTGGTCGCCGCCGGCCTGTGGTGGTGGCAGGCGCACAAAACCGCCAACGCGGCACCGAGCTTCACCACGCAGACCGTGGCGCGCGGCAACCTGACGCTGACCGTCACCGCCAACGGCACGCTGCAACCGACCCGTTCGATCAGCATCGGCAGTGAACTTTCGGGCACCGTGCTGAAGGTCAATGTCGACGTCAATGACCGCATCCACAAGGGCCAGGTACTGGTCGAGCTCGACACCGCCAAGCTGCGCGACCAGATTCTGCGCTCGCGCGCAAGCATGGCCGCCGCGAATGCCCGGGTCGCGCAAACCGTCGCGACGGTGAAAGAGGCCAAGGCCGGTCTGGCACGCTTCGAAGAAGTCGCGCGCCTGTCGGGCGGCAAGGTGCCGTCCAAGG
>JAABQE010000226.1 GCA_011391655.1 Hydrogenophilales bacterium | reverse complement strand
TAGCGGCCATCAACATGTTGCCGCAAGTTCTTTCCCAACCCGGCGAGCGAACGGGGCCGCGGGCGATGCGGCAGGTAGGCTGCGATCGAATCGGCAGCGGCTTCCACACTGGCAAATCCCTCCTTCGCTTGGGCACCCATGAACAGGCGAATCTTCTCGATTCCGGTCTGTTGCACGGTCGGCGTCACATCAACCAACACCAGCGCGGCCAGAAAGGGCGGCCCCTCACCCTCGGCAAGCAGCCCCGTGATGCCTCCGAGCGAGGCACCGATCAGAACCGGCGGCTGGCGGCAACTGGCCGCAACACAGCGCAGGTCAGCGACCAGACTGTCCACAGCGTACTTGCCGTCAGGCGCCCAGCCGCTGTCGCCGTGGCCACGCAGATCCACCGCCATGGCGTAAAAGCCCTGTGCGGCCAGTTGGCGCGCGGTGTTTTTCCAGGCATGGCGGGTCTGTCCGCCGCCGTGCAGCAGGATCACCGGCGGATGCTCTGGCTGGCCCCAGGCGTGCGCGGCGAGCTCGATGTGATCGTCGGTTCGGAAATGAAGTTCGACGGGATCAGAGCTCCGGCGCCAATGGTGCTTCACGCTTTGCATGAATCAGGTCCGCGCACGCCTTGCCAGCGGCAGCCAGTGCAGCAAACCGAATAACAAGGTCAATGCAACGCTGTCGATCAATGGGCCCGGGTGCCGCCTGACGCTTTGATAGGCAACAACCAGTTCAAGCACATGCAAGCCCACCAAAATGGCGGCGATGTTTTGCAGAACCGATTCAGCCCCCCACGGCAGCGCCACAAAAGCGCCGCCAAGCGCCAGTAAATAGATCGCCAGGCAGCCCGCCTTCAGTAGTGCGTTCATGGTTTTCATTCCTTCAAGGTCAACTGCGTCCGGTCGGGATCAGCCCAGCACCAGCACGTAATCCTTGCGCGTCATGGGTCGAGTCAGGCCCACCTGCATCATCGCCTGTCCGCCAAGACGTGCCGACAAACTGTCGAAGCGTTCGCGCGCCGAACCGCTCCAGGCACGCGCCTCGCTGGCGGCCTGCTCGAAATGCCAGAGGCCCTGCGGCATGCTGGCGCGTTGCATGGTGACGCCGCGCCACGGGTAATCGATCATGCCCAGCGTCGGATGCACGCTGCGCTCGCCATTGAGCGACACCAGGTGGCCGGCCGGCAAGTCAGGGTTGACCTTGAGCCACGCATTCACATGCGCGGCATCGGCCATTAATTGCGCACCCCAATCCTGGAACATCAGCTTGAGCACCGGCTCCAGCGTGACCGGGATGGCATCATCGGGCAACCAGTCGGTGGCGTGATCCGGGAACTCGCCGTCGGCGATTTGCGCCCGGTTCATGCGCTCGGTCCACCGGTAGACATTGGGCGCGCGCTTCATCATCTGCGCCGCGGGCACGGGGTCGCGCCCGAGGTGGGCAAACAGCGGCGCCATGAAGCCAAAATCAGCGATGCAGGGTCGGCCGCCCAGCAGGTAGGGATGGTGCTGGAAATGAATGTCAAGCAGATCCAGCAGCTCCTCGTAGGCCGCTTCGATCGCGGGAATCGTTTCGGGCAGAACGCCCAGGCCCGGCAGAAAACTGTTGAAATAAGTCATAAACTGCGCGCCGGCTTGCAACCGGGCTTCCCGGTCCGGCCCGCAATGCATGGCGCGGCCGAACTCGGCTTGCAGAAAGTGCTCCTGCTCCGCCCGGTAACTCCAGCGGTAGTGCATGGCGGCGGGCAGCAGACATTCGGAGCCATAACCGTCGAGCAAGCGGGCAAGCACCCGTTGCACCGGACTGCTCGGCACCACCGGGTCGGCCGGAAAACGCCGCTCCAGTTCGGCGATGATGTCGCTGGTGTCCTGATAAAACTGACCGTCAGGGGTTTCAACGATGGGCACCACGACCAGGCGCACCGCCGGCACCACCTCGGCGCTGAAGCGCGGATGGTGGGGAAACAACTCGCGAAAGGCCAGACCCTTCTTGATCAGGTAGGAGCGTACCTTGCCCGTGTAGAGCGAATGCGGGGTTCCCCACAGGGTCAGGGTTTCTTCGGATGCCGACGCTTGGCCGGCGCGTGCGTTGAGTGTCATGTCTACCTCAGGGAATGTAATTGCAGGCCGCATCGAAACCACAGCCCATGTAGGTGTTGGCCAGGTTGTCGCGCATGATGTAGGCAATGCCTTTGGCCCGGCGCGGCTCCATCGACAGGTCTTTTTCCAGCACCTTGACCTCGAACTTCCAGCCCTCGGGCAGGGTGAGTTTGCTGCCGATCTGGTGCAGGTTGTCTGCCGCCAGGGTCTTGTCGACCGCATGGGAATACACCTGCATGA
>JAABQE010000225.1 GCA_011391655.1 Hydrogenophilales bacterium | reverse complement strand
CAGGATGCTGCGAAACAGGGCATTTCCGCCGACACCCTCGACGCCGCACTGACCGGCCTCACGCCGGTTCAGCGCGTAATCGAACTGGATGGCCGCCAGCCCGAGTTTCTGAGCACCTTTGCCGAGTATCTGGCCAAACGCGTGACCGAAAGCCAGGTGGCGCGCGGCCAGGCCAAGCTGGCCGAGCACGCAGCCCTGCTGGATGCGGTTGAACACAAGTATGGTGTGCCAAAAAACGTGCTGGTCGCGTTCTGGGGGCTGGAAACCAACTTTGGCAGTAGCATGGGCACGCTCAACATTCCCGCCAGCCTCGCCACCCTGGCGTGGGATGGTCGCCGCAGCGCGTTTTTCCGCAGCCAGTTGCTCGACGCGCTGCGCATCATCGACGCCGGCCATGTCGTCGCCATCGACATGAATGGCTCGTGGGCGGGCGCAATGGGGCACATGCAATTCATGCCCTCGACCTTCCGCGCCTATGCGGTCGACGGCGACGGCGACACCCGCATCGACCTATGGCAATCGCTGCCCGACGCCATGTATTCGGCAGCGAATTACCTCAGGCGCGCAGGCTGGCGCACCGGTGAGCCGGTGGCGATTGAAGTGCAATTGCCAGAGGGCTTCGACTGGCAGCAGGCACGCGTCGCGCATCGGCTGCCAGTGGCGGAATGGGCGGCGCGGGGCGTGCAAACGATGGAAGCCAGCCCGCTGCCGCAAGTGAGGGGGCGTGCCGCCATCGTGCTGCCGCAAGGCTGGCAAGGGCCGGCCTTCATGGTGTTCGATAATTTCGACGTGGTAATGCAGTGGAATCGCTCGGTGAGCTATGCCTTGAGCGTGGCGCAACTGGCGCACCAGATAGCCGGCGGCAGCGCACTGGCCGCGCAAACCGGTGAGACGAGTTCGCTCAGTACCGCGCAGATGAAGGCGCTGCAGCAGGCGCTCAACGAACTGGGCTACGACGCCGGCACAGCGGACGGTCTGCCCGGCCCGCGCACCCAAACCGCGCTGCGCCGCTATCAGGTCAAGCACCGGCTGCCCGCTGACGGCTACCCTACCCCGAGCGTGCTGGCGGAGATCGAGCGCAGCCATGCCGAGGCTGCAGCAGCGGGCACCCTCATCGGCAAGCCCGCCCCCACCTTCGCCGGACCTGACAGCCAGCCATGAGTCTGCAATGCTGGAAATGCGGCGCAACGCTGACTGTGTTGTTGCCGCTCTCACGCACCGAAGCCTGCCCGAGCTGTCGCGCCCCATTGCACACCTGCCGCATGTGCCGCCACTTCGACGCTGGGCGTGCCAAGCAGTGCCGCGAGCTCGCCGCCGAGCCAGTGGCCGACAAAGCCCGCGCCAATTTCTGCGGCTGGTTTGTGCCGCGTCCCGATGCCTATCGCGGCGGCGGCGCGGCGGTGGCGCAGTCCAATCGTTCGACGCTGGACGCGCTGCTCGGCGGGCAGCCCGACGCCGTGTCAGCGAAACCGAATCTGCTCGACGATCTGTTCAAGAAATAATTGCACGCGTTGAACCTGGTCGGTTCACATCCCGTTTAGCCCAGGTCAGTCGTACAGCCCACGCCATTTATCGGCGAAAGCTTTGCCCAGCGCCATCTGCGGTTGCGACGGCGTCAGGCCTTCGGCTTTTTCGCGTGCGGCAATGCGCGTGCGCGCCAACTCGAACGCAGCGGTGAATGACATGGTCTGCTTCAGCGCCTCGCTAAAGTAGGCACGACCAAAATCGGTCATGCTGTTGCGGGCGTCGCAGCCGAACGAGTTGCGGTCGGCGCGCGATGCGGTGATCACCAGCGTGTTGTCGTCCTGCAGCGCCGGGATGAAGCTGCCGGAATAACAGGCCGACACCACAATCACTTTCCATTTGATTGGCGTGGCGGCCAGCGCGGCCTTGAGGCGGGCAGGCGTCAGTTGCGTGAGTTGCAGGCCATTGTTATCAACCGACAGATAGGCTGGCTCGTCCGAGCCGTGGCTGGTGACAAATAGGAACAGCACGTCTTCCTCCGGATCGAGCAGGCCGCCCACATGCGCCAGCGCGGTTTGCAGTGCCGTCATGGTGGCGATCGGCGCGCTGACTTGGGATTGCGTGTTGTTGATCAACGCCAGCGAGCGGCCGCGCGTGTCGAAGCGGTTGTCGAACAGCGCGCGCACCGTGTTCATTTCCTTCATGAACACGTCCTGCCAGCCATAGCCGGCAAAGCCGACAAAATACAGATCGGCCACATGGGGACGCTGTGGCTGCAAGGTGTTCAGCTTGCGGTCGAGCAGGCGCGGCTGCTGATACAGCAGCGCTTCGTGGCCGCCGATTTCGAGCACGCTGTCGCCCTCATCGGCGGCATGCCAGATC
>JAABQE010000224.1 GCA_011391655.1 Hydrogenophilales bacterium | reverse complement strand
CCAGGCCGGAATGCGGGGCGCGATCTTGGGCTCGTCAATGTCGCTAATGAGGATGTCGGCATTGTTTTGCAGGGCGACGAGGAACACATCGGGCTGGGCCGCCATCGAAAAATCAAACGCCTTGATCAAGGCCTGCACGTTGTCGCCAAAACCGAACTTGCCGCACATGGTGTTGTGACGGCCATCCTTGATGCATAACAGCACATGCGCGAAGCCCATGCCGGTATACATCGCCTCCAGAATCATGCGCAGGATATCGTTGATGGACACCGCGTCGTCGATCAGCGAGTTGCTGACATCTTGCAGACCCGAGGTCAGGATCGACTGAATGTGTGCACTGGTGCGCTCAGCCGGGGGATTGTTTTCGGCCGGGCCGGTATCCAGGATCGATGCGTGTTCATGCAGCACGCTGGCATCGAGCGCTGTTTCCTGCGCTGCATTGTCGTCCGGCGTGCCGTCGGTGAGTTTGCTTTCTTCCGATGCCGTCGGCATCCCCGCCCATTTGGTTGCCTGCCGGGCAAACGTACTCTGTTTCAGGTTCACATTCACGGCCAGGGCGAACTGGGCGATGTCCTGCATCGACTTTTCCATCAGTCCGCTCAGCTGCTTTTCGGTAACCGGCAAGCAGTCGCCAAAGCGGGCGGTGAGTTGGGCCAGGGCTTTGCTGCGATCCGTCGTCGGCGTATTGAGAATGACCTCGCACAACTCGTTTGAAAATCCCGCCAGAACCCACAGGGGTTCTGTGCTGATCGCGCCTTTCTTGAGCTTGTCGTCGGGCAGTTTTTTCATGCTCTGCACGAGCTGATCCGGAAAGCCCCAGTTCCGGGCCACGCCCATCCCCAGGTTTTCGAACGACACCCCCAGCACCTCAATGGAGGCTTTGGCATCGCTCAGTGCATCGGCTTGAACCCGCTGCTTGATGGCGTCGGCTTCCATCGGAAAGTAGAACGTCGCCAGCATGCGCCCCAGGTTGTGCAGCATGGCGCTGATAAACGCCTCTTCCACGTCCTTGAGGTTCGTTCTGCCCGCGAGCTCGCGCGCCAGCATGCCGGCGTAGAGCACTTTGACGAACTCTTCCTTGAGCTGCTGCGCGTGGGCCTTGTTTTCCAGGTTGTCGAACAGGATCAGGCTCAGCGCGATGGCGCGCACCGTATCGAATCCGAGGATGACCACCGCACGCGAAATCGTGCTGATCGTGCCGCCGCCGACCTGGTTGTAGAACGCAACGTTGGCCAGTTTCAGGAGTTTGTTGGTGAGCGCAAAGTCCCGCAGGATGTTGTTGGACAGTTCGTTGACGCCTTCGCGGTCGGACGAGGCGATGCGGTTGATCGCGCCGATGGCCTCGGACAAGGCGGGAAAATCGCTTTCGGTCTGCATGCGCCGCAACAAGACATCCAGCGCGCTGGGTTTGGCATCGCCGCCGGATTCAGGTTGTGGGAAGGACATCTTGTGTCGGTAAATTTTAAGTACGGCGCCCTTGCGGGTATTCAGCTCGCGCAGTCAATGCGGTCAGCGCGCCAGATCCGTCACGTACCAGTCCATCGCCTCGGCCAGGCCTTCGCCAATGCGGTGAGTGGGTTCGTAACCGAGCCGGGTGCGCGCCTTGGCAATGTCGGCGAGCGAGTGGCGCACATCGCCAGCGCGGAAGTCGCGGTACACCGGCTTGAAGCCAGCGAGGTGGGGAAAGTTTGGTACCAGCAAGACGCGGATGGCTTCGAACAACTGGTTGAGCGTGGTGCGGTCGCCGACGGCGACGTTGTAGACCTGATTCGCCGCTTCGGCGTGCGGGCTGGTGGCGGCGAGCAGGTTGGCCTGGATCACGTTGTCGATGTAGCAGAAGTCGCGGCTGGTTTCGCCGTCGCCGTTGATGTAGACCGGTTCGTTGTGAATCATGCTCGATACCCACTTGGGCACCACGGCGGCGTAGGCGCCCTCGGGGTCCTGGCGGCGGCCGAAGATGTTGAAGTAGCGCAGGCCGATGGATTCCATCCCGTAACAGCGGCCGAACACGTCGGCATACAGTTCGTTCACCAGCTTGGTGACCGCGTAGGGCGACAGCGGCTTGCCGATGATGTCCTCGACCTTGGGCAGGCCGGGATGGTCGCCGTAAGTCGAGCTCGACGCGGCGTAGACGAAGCGCTTGACCTGGGCGTCGCGCGCAGCCACCAGCATGTTGAGGAAGCCGGTATTGTTGGCGGCGTGGGTGGTGAGCGGGTCTTCCAGCGAGCGCGGCACCGAGCCGAGCGCGGCCTGGTGCAAAACGTAGTCCACGCCGTGACAGGCCGTCTGGCAAGTGTCCGGGTCGCGAATGTCGCCGAGGGTAAAGTGGAAGCGCGCCCAGCGTTCG
>JAABQE010000223.1 GCA_011391655.1 Hydrogenophilales bacterium | reverse complement strand
TTGGCTGCGCGGATGAAATCAGAAGAGGGCGATGCGCCAGGAAATCAGCGCCTCAATCCAAAAGACTTTTCAGTGCGGTGCTTTAGCTGCGAATACGTCTCAAAAGTCATGAAGACGTTCGCTAGCGCCAACAAAACCACCATCTGCCAGAGGGCGGGGATATTCACGCCGATCAGGCACGCCAAACAGGTTCACAGCCGGCTGATACCCTGATTGGCGACGGCGGGCAGCCAGGCGGCAATGCTGCCGCGGCCGGGTAGCTGCAGATCAGGCGCGAGTTCGGCCAGCGGCTGGAGGACGAAGGCGCGCAGATGCAGGCGCGGGTGAGGCAGGGTAAGGCGTGGCAGGTCGAGTTGCTGGCTGTTGTAGAGCAGCAGGTCAAGATCCAGTGTGCGCGGGCCGTTTTTTTCAGCGCGGATGCGGCCGAAACGGGCTTCGATGTCGAGCAGCGCATCGAGCAGTGACTCGGGGGCGAGCGTTGTTTCCAGCGCGGCGACGGCATTGATGAATTCCGGTTGATCGGTGTTGCCGACGGGCGCCGTGCGATAGAGCGACGAGCAGTGCACAACCCGGCTTTCCGGCAGGTTGGCCAGCGCGCCGAAGGCGGCACGGAGGGTGGCGCTCGGGTCGCCGAGGTTAGCCCCCAGTCCAACGTAGGCGATGTTCATTCAGCGTTGCTCGCACCTGAAGAGACTTCCTTCGGGCTGCGGTCGACGCCAGAATCTGCCGGCTTTTTACGGCGTCGGCGGCGTTTCTTGTCGCCTGCTTGTTCTGGCAGCAACATCTCGCCACGCTGTCCGCCATCGGCATTTTGGAAGTCCGTCCACCATTCGGCCAGCTCGCTGTCCACTTCGCCGGATTCGGCACGCAGCAGCAGGAAGTCGTAGCCTGCGCGGAAACGAGGCTGTTCGAGCAGGGCGTAGGGGCGCTTGCCGGCCCGGGCTTCGAAGCGCGGTTGCAGCGCCCAGATATCCTTGATGTCGCCGATGATGCGGCGCGTGATGGCGAGCTTTTCGGCCTGCACATCGAGCACGGTATCCATCGCCTGATAGAGCGCCGGAATCTTCGAATCGCCCTTGGCTTTGAGCTTTTCCCAATGCGCCAGCACTTCGTGCCAGAGCAAGGTGGCGAACAGGAAGCCGGGCGAAATGCCTTTCCCTTGGCGCACACGCTCGTCGGTGTTGGCCAGCGCCAGCATGACGAACTTCTCGCCCATCGGTTGTTCGAGAATGACATCGAGCAGCGGCAGCAGGCCGTGGTGCAGGCCTTCGTCGCGCAATTGTGTGATGCATTTGACCGAATGGCCGCAGGTCAGCAGCTTGAGCATTTCGTCAAAAAGGCGCGCGGCCGGGACGTTTTCCAGCAGGACGGCCATTTCGCGGATCGGCTTTTTCGCCTCCGGATCGATCATCAGCCCGAGCTTGGCGGCGAGGCGCGCAGCGCGCAGCATGCGGACCGGATCTTCACGGTAGCGGGCGCGCGGCTCGCCGATCATGCGCAAGGTTTTTTGCTTGAGGTCGGCAACGCCGTGGTGATAGTCGATTACCGCTTCGGTGGTCGGGTCGTAATACAGCGCGTTGGCGGTGAAGTCCCGGCGGGCGGCATCTTCGGCGTGGCTGCCGAACACGTTGTCGTGCAGCACACGGCCGTGTTCGTCGGTCTTCGTCTTCTCGTCCAGCGTGCCGCGGAAGGTGGTCACTTCCAGCGTTTCCTGGCCCATCATCACATGCACGATCTGGAAGCGGCGGCCGATGATGCGGGCGCGGCGGAAGTGGCGACGCACTTCTTCCGGCGTTGCATCGGTGGCGATGTCAAAGTCCTTGGGCTCGGCGCCGATCAGCAGGTCGCGCACGGCGCCGCCGACGACATAGGCCTTGTGGCCGTGGCTCTGCAGGGTTTCGCAGACGCGCCGGCTGCCCGAACTGATGCGGTCGCGGGTGATGCCGTGGGTGGAAACGGGAATAATGGCGGGCTCATGCTTGCCGGCCGTGGGTTTTTTGCCGCTGAAAACGCGGGAAATGAATTTTCGGATCACGAATTACCGTTCAATGAGCGCAAAAGCGCTGCGGGGGAAAGGGACGATTTTACCGCAAACTAATGATTATCCAGCCCATTTCGCTGCTGTACTGGCGCAGCGTGTCATCCGGATCAACCGCCACCGGCGTCTTCACCTTGCCCATCAGCGGCAGGTCGTTATGGGAATCGCTGTAGAAAAAACTGTCTTCAAAACTGGCCCAGCACAGGCCGAGCGATTCGAGCCAGGCTTCAACCCGTTCAATCTTGCCTTCACGGAAGGCGGGGGTGCCGCGCGGGGCACCGGAAAATGCGCCGGTTTGCGGGTCGACCGCAGCA
>JAABQE010000222.1 GCA_011391655.1 Hydrogenophilales bacterium | reverse complement strand
CGGGCGGCTTACACCGCCCGCTTCCATGGTCACATTTCAGCCTCAGTTACTTGCCGGGCACGCGGCCGTGCCACATGCGGGAGACGGCGCGTCGGACTTGGATTCAGCAGGTTTCGTTTCAGCAGGCTTGCTGCCGCTGCCTTTGAAATCGGTGGCATACCAGCCGCTGCCCTTGAGCGCAAACCCGGGGGCGGTGACCTGCTTGGCGTAATCAGCCTTGCCGCACGACGGGCACACGCTCAGGGGCGCGTCCGAAATTTTCAGCATTTCATCCTGGGCAAAGCCGCAGGACGTACATTTGTAAGCATAAATCGGCATAAAAGTTCTCCGACAATCAATAAGTTGCGGGATTATACCTAATACTCACCAAGCTAGGCTTAAGCTGCCATACACCCGTTTGCTAAAGACGTTGGTGTCGCGAAATTCGGCGTAATCGTCGCCCAAGTTCTGCCCCACCACAGCGGCCTCAACCTCACGCCCTTGCCATTTCCAGCGGCGCGCCAGGCGCAGATCCACACGATTAAAGTCCTGCGTAAGGTCGCCTTCGGTCAGCCATTTCTGGATATCGACGCGCTGGGCAAACACGCTGGTTTCCCAGCCATTGCCCAAACGGAAACGGGCAAGCCCGCCCCAGATGTTACGCGGCGCAGACTGCGGGATATCCTTGGCAAAATTGGTGTCCAGCGTGTCGGTGGTGAGAAAAACCCGCGAGTAGTTGACGCTCACATCGACTGCCTGACTGGGGCGCCAGCGCAGCTGAATTTCCCCGCCATGAGCATCCACCGCACCGATATTGTCGGCAAAGAACACCTTGGGCTGGAAAGAGGCAGCGTCAAAAGCCGGGTTAGGCCGAATTCTGACTTGCCCAATAAAGTCGTCGATGTGATCGCGGTAAAGTCGAGCGTCCAGATCAAGCCGTGCCTGAGGCCAGTTCCCCACATAGCCGATTTCGCGTGACAGAATGCGCTCGGGTTCAAGACCATCAGAAGGCACTGTCACGGTGTCAATGATCCCTCCTGTCTCGTTCCTTACGCGCTGATTGCCCTCTTCCTCGAAGAAGGTCGGCGAGCGGTACGCACGCGAGACCCCCAGCCGGATCACATGTCCGGGGACCAACGTGAAATTGACCGCAGCACGCGGCGAGACGTCAGCACCGGTGAAGTAATGATGCTCAAACATCGCGCCGGCTTGTAATAGCACGCGCTCGTGAGCGCGCCACTCAAGATTGCCGAACACGCGTGCAAGTTCACCGCTCAGCGTGTTACTGGAAGGATAACTTTGTGGGCTATTGACCGTCTCTTGCCGCACTTCGCCACCCCACACGGCACGTAAATTGGGCGCCCACTGATCATTGACCTGCAGTTCGATACTGCTTCGTGTCTCCCGCATGTATTGATTGACCACTACCGTGCCGATACCCAGCCCGCTCAAGTCCGCCGATGCGTTGGCATCAAAACGATTTTGGGTAAAGTAAGCCTGCAGCCGCCATTCACGCTGCTCCGATTCCACCTTGTGATAAGCCAGTTGCAGAAACAGCGCACGCGAATCCTGCTCGGTGGGCTCAACCAGGGAAATCAGATGAGTTGTGCTGCTCCCTGAATTCCAATCACCTTGCGATAGGCCGAACTGCACCATCACATCCGAGTCGGGCGTAAGCTGCAACTCCACGCGGCCGTTGACGAAGTAAGTTTTGCTTGCTTCGAAATATTGGCCGTTATCGTCATGGATTTGGCCGTTGTCATACAGCTTGCCCACGATATCGCGCTCAAAGCGGTCACGCTGCTGCGCCGACGCCGTGATGCGATAGCGCAAGATTTCATCGCCGCCGCCGTGGCGAACGGTCAGCCCGCGCATGTCTTCCTCGCCCAACTGCACTGATACGAATTCGCCCGGTACCTGCGCCGCCGTTTTGGAAATAATGTTGATGACTGCGGCAAAAGCATTGGCGCCATACACCGCTGCATCGGGACCGCGCACCACTTCAATGCGCTCGATGTCGTCGATGGAAAGCGGTAGATCGCCCCAATACACTGCGCCATAGTGCGGGCTGTAAATCGAGCGGCCATCGACCAGCACCTGAAAACGCCGCGAAAACGCATCGCCCAAGCCGTGATAGCCCGCTGCCCAAGTGTTGGCGCCGGTATAGGCGACCGTGAATCCAGGCACCAGCCGCAACAGGTCGGGGATATCGCGGAATCCCGAGGCGCTGATCATGTCCTGATCGATGATGGTGACGGCATTCGGTGCGTCAGTCACCGGTTGCGACAGCCGTGAAGCTGACAACACCACCGGTATTTCGTCGAGAAAGTCGGCTTCGGTCAGGGCCGCCATGGCTGGCAGCGACCACCCACAAACTACCGC
>JAABQE010000221.1 GCA_011391655.1 Hydrogenophilales bacterium | reverse complement strand
TGAATCAGGATGGGTATACCTCGGGCCGGCTGGCCGGTTTTGATATGGCTGCCGACGGCATCGTTCTGGGGCGCTATACCAATGGCCAGACGGCCGTGCTGGGGCAGGTGGTGCTGGCCGGCTTTTCCAACCCGAATGGACTGCAACCCCAGGGCAATAATCAGTGGATCGAGACCTCGACTTCGGGCGTGCCGCTGGTGGGTGCACCTGATTCGGGCAGCCTGGGCGTACTGCAATCGCGTGCGGTGGAAGATTCCAACGTGGACCTCACCGCCGAGCTGGTCAACATGATTACTGCCCAGCGGATGTATCAGGCCAATGCGCAGACCATCAAGGCGCAGGATGAAGTGCTGCAGACCCTGGTCAATCTTTAAACCCGATTGAACTGAGCAGTTGAGGCACTAAGGAGTCACCATGGATCGTCTTATCTATACCGCCATGACCGGCGCGAAACATACGCTCGAACAGCAGGCGACGACATCGCACAACCTGGCGAATGCGACCACCACAGGCTTCCGTGCGCAGATCGACCAGTTTCGCGCGGTGCCGATTGAGGGCTCGATCATGCCCACGCGCACCTTTGTGGTGGACTCCAGCACCGGCAGTGATTTTGGTGCGGGGGCGATCCAGTTCACCGGGCGTGAGCTCGATGTGGCGGTGCAGGGTGAGGGCTGGCTGGTGGTCGAGGCGGCAGACGGCAAGGAAGCCTACAC
Source organism: Hydrogenophilales bacterium (assembly GCA_011391655.1). Next base: position 23,539 of record JAABQE010000221.1, on the reverse strand, counting down.
CCGCAACGGCAGCCTGAAGATGGATGAGAACGGTTTGCTGCTCACGCGTGATGGGCTGACGGTGCAGGGCGATACCGGACCCTTGTCGATTCCGCCCGGCAGCAATATTGCCGTGGCTGTAGACGGCACGATTTCCTTGCTGCCCGAGGGCTCGGAGCCTACCGGCCAGACCACAGTCGGGCGTCTCAAAATGGTGAACCCGCCCGCTGCCGACCTGGTGCGGGGCGACGATGGCCTGTTCCGGATGAAAAGCGGCGAGCCTGCCACTGCCGATCCGGAGGTGTCGCTGATCAGCGGCGCGCTGGAGGCAAGCAACGTCAATGTCGTGGATGCAATGGTCGACATGATTTCACTGGCGCGCCAGTTCGACATGCAAATCAAGCTGCTGGAACGCGCTGAGAGCAATGACAGCAAGGCCAGCCAGTTGCTGGCGGCGAATTGAACACTTTGACTGATTGAAGGAGACGACATGATTCGCTCACTATGGATTTCTAAAACCGGTCTGGAAGCCCAGCAGACCCAGATGGATGTCATTTCAAACAACCTGGCCAACGTCTCGACGACGGGCTTCAAGCGCGCACGCGCGGTGTTTGAGGATTTGCTCTATCAGACCATCCGTCAGCCTGGCGCGCAGTCGTCCGAGCAGACCAAACTGCCGTCTGGCCTGCAGCTGGGTACCGGGGTGAAGCCGGTCGCCACCGAGCGCATCTTCACCCAGGGCAACCTGCAGCAAACCGGCAACTCCAAGGATGTCGCGATCCAGGGGCTGGGATTTTTCCAGGTCCAGATGCCGGACGGCACCACCACCTACACGCGCGCGGGCTCGTTCCAGGTCGATGAAAACGGCCAGCTGGTTACCGCAAGCGGTTATCCGGTGCAGCCGGCCATCACCATTCCACCCGATGCGCAAACGCTGACCATCGCTCGCGACGGTACCGTGTCGGTGACGCAAGCCGGAACGTCTACACCGGTGACGGTCGGCACCCTGCAACTGGCGACGTTCATTAACACGGCGGGCCTGGAGAGCCTGGGTGAAAACCTGTACGCTGAAACGGCATCGTCCGGCACCCCGAGCACCAATACGCCCGGCAGCAACGGGGCGGGCACCCTGAATCAGGGCTACATTGAAACCTCGAACGTCAACGTGGTGGAGGAACTGGTCAACATGATCCAGACCCAGCGCGCCTACGAAATCAACAGCAAGGCGATTTCGACATCCGACGAGATGTTGCAGCGCCTGACCCAGTTGTGAGCGTGATGCTGTGAACGAGATCATGACGATGCTGCGTACGCTTGGCGTGCTGGGATTGCTGCTGGGGCTGGTGGGCTGCGGCAGCACGCCGACCACCATCGTGCAGCAGCCGGTGACTGCGCGTCCGCAGGCCGTTCCTGCTGAGGCGCGCACCAATGGTTCTATTTTTCAGACGGCGGCCTACCATCCTTTGTTCGAAGACCGGCGGCCACGCAACGTAGGCGATATGTTGACGATCACCATCAGCGAGAAAACCCAGGCTGGCAAGCAGGCTTCCTCAAATGGTTCCAAGACGGGCGCAGTCGATTCGTCGATCAGCGCAGTGGTGGGGATGCCGCTCAAGATGCTTCAGGGGCTGGGCGTGGTTGCGGATTCGTCGAGCGAATTTGATGACGCTTCGAAAGTCAATTCAGGCAATACCTTCAGCGGCAATATCACCGTGACTGTGATTGAAGTGCTGCCCAACGGCAACCTGGTGGTTGCGGGCGAAAAGCAGATCGGACTCGACAAGGGAACCGAATACATCCGCCTGTCAGGCGTGGTGCAGCCTGACACGATACTGGTGGGCAACAATGTGTCATCGAGCAGGGTCGCGGATGCGCGGATCGAGTACCGCACCAGCGCCAAATTCGACGAGGCCGAAATGATGAACTGGATGGGCCGGTTTTTCCTGAGCTTCATCCCTTTTTAAAGGACTCCTCATGAACATTTTGCGATTGATCGTATGGGGCATGCTGGCGTTAAGCAGCGTGGTTCATGCCGAACGCATCAAGGACCTGGCTTCAATTCAGGGGGTGCGTGACAACCAGTTGGCGGGTTACGGCCTGGTGGTGGGTCTGGATGGAACGGGTGACCAGACCACGCAGACGCCGTTCACCGTCCAGAGCATTTACAACATGCTGGTTCAAATGGGCATCAATCTGCCCGTCGGCACCAATATGCAGCTCAAGAACGTTGCGGCAGTCATGGTGACGGCCGATCTGCCGCCGTTTGCCCAGACCGGGCAGGCCATCGACATTACGGTGTCGTCGATTGGCAATGCAAAAAGCCTGCGCGGTGGCACGCTGGTGATGACCCCATTGAAAGGTGCAGACGGACAGGTATACGCGATGGCGCAGGGCAGTCTGGCGGTCAGCGGTGCCGGTGCGGCGGCTGCCGGCAGCAAAGCACAGATCAATCATCTAAGCGTCGGGCGTATTCCGTCTGGTGCGACGGTCGAGCGCACCGTTGCAACGGCATTGGGCGAATCCGGCACGATCAATCTGGAACTGCGGAAAAGCGATTTCACCACGGCCGGCCGCATGGTCGATGCCGTGAATGCCCACTTCGGAAAGGGTACCGCGCGCGCCCTTAATGGCCGGGTGGTTCAGGTGAAAACGCCGGTCGGCGAAAACGAGCGCGTCGCCTTTCTGGGCGCGATTGAAGGCCTCGAAGTCAGCCCGGCACAGGGCATGGCCAAGGTCATCATCAATGCGCGCACCGGTTCAGTGGTGATGAACCAGATGGTGACGCTCGATCGCAGCGCGGTATCCCACGGCAATTTGTCGGTGGTGATCAATACCACGACGAATGTGAGCCAACCCGAGGCGTTCTCCCAGGGCAAAACGGTGGTCACGCAGGAAGCTCAAATTGAAATTACGGAAAAAGAAGGCGAAGTGATGTTGCTCAGGACGAGCACATCCCTGGCTGACGTCGTGAAAGCGCTCAACTCAATTGGTGCGACCCCGCAAGACTTGCTGGCGATCTTGCAGGCATTGAAGGCATCGGGTGCGCTGCACGCTGAACTGGAAGTGATTTAAGCGGAGGTTCACATGTCCATCAACACCGATATCTCATCCAGTATCTCATCGGGCATTTCATCCGGACTGGCGATTGACGCCAAGAGCCTCAATCAGCTGAAGCTTGGCGCTGCAGCGTCCTCGCCCGAGGCGCTGAAAGCCGCTGCGCAGCAGTTTGAGGCGGTATTCATGAACATGCTGATGAAAAGCATGCGTGATGCCACGCCGCAGGAGGGGATGTTCGACAACGAACAAAGCCGCATGTACACCTCGATGCTCGATCAGGAGTTGACCCAGCGGCTCGCCAGTCGCGGGATCGGTCTGGCTGACGTGATGGTGGGTCAATTGTCGCGAGGCACGCCGCCACCTAATGGCGAATCAGCTATTCCGGGCGCAGACAATGCACCCGGTCTGCCTCTGAACCCCAGGCATGATTTGAAACACGATCTGAAATATGAGGCGATGTCTGCATTCAAATCAGAGGCTTTGCCAGGCGCCAGGCCGGCCGTTTCGCCAAGCGTTAAATTAGAGGCTTCGCCAGCGTTTGTATCAGGCATGCCGCCAGGTTTGAAATCTAATGTGGCGCACGCCTACCCACTGGATGTGCCTGAGCAGGCGGTTGCACAGCCGGCCCCCCTGCCTGTTTCCGCAGCGGTGACGCGGCGGGGCGATGTGCCCGCCCATGTTGAATCCTTTGTGCAGCGCTTGCTGCCGCATGCTCAGGCCGCGAGCGCCAGCAGCGGGATTCCTGCGCATTTCATGATGGGACAGGCCGCACTCGAAACGGGTTGGGGCAGGGCGGAGATCCGCGGGGCGGACGGCCAGAACAGCCATAACCTGTTTGGCATCAAGGCGGGCGGCAACTGGACCGGGCGCACCGTCGATATCGTCACCACCGAATACGTCAACGGCAAGCCGCAAAAACAGGTGGATACGTTCCGTGCCTATGATTCCTATGCCGACTCCTTCCGCGACTATGCCAGCCTGCTGCAAGGCAACGCACGCTATCAGAATGTGGTTGCCGCGGGACACAACGCGGCCGGGTTTGCACAGGGGCTGCAGCAGGCGGGCTATGCCACTGACCCGAATTACGCCCAGAAGCTGATGAGTGTGATTCGCCTGGTCGAAACCGGCTGAACTGAAAAATCAGTTTAAGTATTTAAGTTATGGCCAAGACGGCCGATTCTTCAATTGAGCGGTCTTCCGCCCCCTCCGAAATCAATCCGGGCCTAGTCAAATGGCAACCAGCATCCTCAGTATTGGCCAAAGCGCACTCGCCGCCGCGCAGGTAGGGATCAACACGACTGGCCATAACATCGCGAATGCGGCGACCCCCGGCTATAACCGGCAGGTCATCGTGCAGGGTGCAGCGCAGGCACAAAATTTTGGTTTTGGTTTCCTCGGGCAAGGGGTTGAGGTTTCCACGATCAAGCGCGTATACAACGAGTTTCTGGGCAACCAGGTGCAGTCGGCACAGACCACGAAAAGTGGTCTCGATAGCTATTACGCCCAAATGCGGCAGATCGATAGCTTGCTGGCCGACCCCACCACGGGCCTGTCGCCTGCCATGCAGGATTTTTTCAGCGGTATGCAGGATGTGGCTTCAAATCCGACCTCGATCCCGGCGCGACAGGCTGCCTTGTCGACCGCGGAGTCGCTGGCTTCCCGCTTTCACAGCCTGGGGGGGCGACTCGATGAAATCGAGAGCAGCCTGAATGGCCAGATTCAATCCAGCGTCTCCGATATCAACGCTTACGGGCAACAAATCGCCCAACTGAACGATGCAATCGGCAAGGCCGAACGGGCGAGCGGACAACCCGCCAATGACCTGCTGGATCAGCGCGACCAGCTGCTGATGGAGCTGAACAAGCAAATCAAGGTCACGGTCGTCGAGCAGGGCAGTGACTACAACGTATTTATCGGCAATGGCCAGCCGCTGGTGGTGGGGGTGTCAACGTATACCCTGACCAATGTGGCGTCCCAGACCAACCCGGAAAAGCTTGAAGTCGCCTACCGCGCCAGCAACGGCAGCCTGGTATCGCTGGCCGAGTCGGCGCTGGCAGGCGGCCAACTGGGTGGTCTGCTCGCTTTTCGCAGTCAATCACTGGAGCCGGCGCAAAACGCATTGGGTCGGATGGCCATCGGGCTGGCCAGCACATTCAATACGTTGCATGAGACCGGATATGGTCTTGACGGATCAACAGGCACCCCTTTCTTCACGGCCGCAGCCCCCGTGGTCGGGCAGCATGGCCTGAATACCGGTTCCGCTGTTGTTACCGCTAGCATCAGCAGTCCTGGTGCGCTCACAACCAGCGATTACCGGCTGCAATTTGACGGCACTAATTACACCCTGACTCGCCTCTCGGATAACAACACCAGCACCTACGCACCTGCTCCTTATCCGATGGCGATTACGAGAGATGGTGTCACCCTGAACCTGACAGCGGGTGCAGCGGCTGGTGACAGCTTCCTGATTCGTCCAACCGTCAATGGCGCATCCGGCTTTGGCGTGGCCATCACCGATCCGGCCAAGCTCGCCGCAGCCAGCCAGGCTGGTGCCGTGGGTGATAACAGCAAAGCCCTGGCGCTGGTGGCGCTGCAAACGACCAACACCCTGGGCAATGGCACGATCAGTTATCAGGGTGCCTATTCCCAGTTGGTGAGCCAGGTCGGCAACAAGACCCGCGAACTGGAAGTGACCAGCAGCGCAGCCGGAAAACTGCTGACCGAAGCCACGATTTCCCTGCAAAACGAGTCGGGCGTCAATCTCGACGAAGAAGCGGCCAACTTGTTGCGATACCAGCAGGCCTATCAGGCTGCTGGCAAGGTCATGCAGATCGCCAGCGAACTGTTTGACGTGTTGCTTTCGATTGGCCGATAAGGAGTCATAGTCATGCGTATCAGCACCCAACTCCTGTTCGAAACCGGCGCCAACCGCATCGGTGACCTGCAAAATCGCCTGCAAAAAACGCAGGAGCAGATTGCCAGTGGCCGGCGTATTCTCACGCCGTCAGACGACCCGGTTGCGGCTACGCGTGCACTCGATGTCACGCAAACGCAATCGATCAATAACCAGTACGCTGTCAATCGCCAATATGCGAAAAACACCTTGGGCCAGGTTGAAGGCACGCTGGCGGGGGTGACGTCGCTCATGCAGGATGTCAAAACCACCATCATTGCAGCGGGCAATGGCACGCTGAGCGACACCGAGCGCGGCTTCATGGCGAGCGAGTTGAATGGTCGGTTGGAGCAATTGCTGGGCTTGGCCAACAGCCGCGATGCAATGGGCAACTACCTGTTTTCGGGGTTTCAGAGCAATACCGCTGCCTTTGCTCAAACCGTCCCTCCTGCCGCCCCGGGCGTGGACTACAACGGCGATTCCGGGGTGCAAAAACTGCAAGTCGACGCGACCCGCCAGATGGCGATCAACACCCCTGGATCGACCATATTTCAGGGCGGTGTGCTGGGTGCTGGGACGAATACGGATGTATTCAAGACCATTACTGAACTCGTTACTTTGTTGAACACGTCAGGTACCGCTACGTTGGCGACTGGGCTGGCGGCTGCCAACACCAATATTGATAGCGCGCTGGATAACGTGCTCACCGTTCGCGCATCGGTGGGCGCACGCCTGCAGGAACTTGATGCGCTCGATAACGTGGGCGAGGACCGCAACCTGCAATACAGCCAGATTTTGTCCGAGCTGCAGGATTTGGACTACACAGAGGCGCTCACCCAGCTTTCGATGCAGCAAATTACGCTCGAAGCCGCGCAAAAATCGTTCGTGAAGACATCCGGACTATCGCTCTTCAACTTCATTTAAAGCCCGGTTAACGCATAACTTGCGTCCGATATCCCGGGTCTGCTTTGATTGCCGGCATGGCGCCTTCCAAGGCGACTGTCGGCATTCTTCTTTTCAAGCCAGCTTTAATAATCAAAATTCATGCCCGCGCACGAGTTTGGGCGCGACGCAGCATGAAGAATTTCAAAATCCTGCCGATATAGAGCCTGATTATCGTGTTTGGCCACGTTTCCTGGCGTGCTTGATCGAGCCGATCTGGTCGCATAACCGAATAACAGCAATTAAACATGCAGCGCGCAGACAACGGAGTTTAAAAATGACGATTGATATGAGCCAGTTTTACCAGGTGTTTTTCGACGAGGCAGATGAACTGCTCGCGGAAATGGAGAAACTGTTGCTGGATATCGATGTGTCCGACCCGGACAGCGAAGATCTCAATGCGATCTTTCGTGCGGCGCATTCAATCAAGGGTGGCGCAGCCACTTTCGGCTTCAACGACATCACCGAGGTGACTCACACCCTGGAGTCGCTGCTCGACCGGATACGTAAAGACGAGATGGCGCTGACGCCTGAGCATGTGGATGCTTTCCTGGTGTCGAAAGATGTGCTGACCATGCTCATGGGCGGTCATCACCATGGTTCGACCGTTGATCGGGATGCCGTTACCGGCGTCAGTGTCCGGCTCGCCGCACTGTCGAGTGGCGTCGCTACCGCGCCAGTGGCTGCCCCCGAACCTGTCTCGGACCGCCCGGCTGACACGTCACCTGCAGCGGATGTCGACGGCAATTTCTGCTTTCGGATCGAGCTTCCCGAGGTGCCGCAGCGCGATGTGGATGCGCTGGCGACAGAGCTGGGATTGCTGGGGGATATCGCCCAGGAAGTGTTGGTTGATAAACGCGTGGTCTTCATGCTGACCACCAACGAGAGTCAGGACAACATCGTTGCGATCTGCTCGTTTGTGCTCGATCCGGATGATCTCAACATCACACAGGGCTCGACATCGGCAACGCTTGCCGCCAGCGCGCCCCCAGCGTCTGAGGCCGCGCCCGCCGCCGAACCGGCACCGATGCCGGAGGCGGCCGTCGTCGCGCCACCAAGCGAAGCCAGGAATCCGGGACGGCGAGCATCCGATAAGGAAGCCACCAGCCAGGAATCTTCGTCGATTCGGGTCGGAGTCGAAAAAGTGGATCAGCTTATCAACCTGGTTGGTGAGCTGGTGATTACTCAGGCCATGATCGAACAACGCATCCTTGCGCTGGACCCCCTGACTCATGAGCGTTTGCTCAACAGCGCCAGCCAGTTGGCGCGCAACACGCGTGATCTGCAGGAAGCTGTCATGTCGATCCGCATGATGCCGATGGATTATGTGTTCTCGCGCTTCCCCCGCATGGTGCGCGACCTCGCAGGCAAGCTTGGCAAGAAGGTCGAGATCATCACGCGCGGTGCAGCGACCGAGCTTGACAAGGGCCTGATCGAACGCATCGTCGATCCGCTGACCCACCTGGTGCGAAACAGCGTGGATCACGGCATTGAAATGCCTGAGCAGCGCCGTATTGCCGGTAAAAGCGAAGCAGGAAAACTCATCCTGTCAGCCGCGCATCAAGGCGGCAATATCGTGATTGAAGTGACCGACGATGGCGGTGGCCTGAGCCGTGACCGGATCCTGGCCAAGGCCATGCAGCAAGGCTTGCCGGTGTCGGAAACCATGCCCGACATCGAGGTGTGGCAACTCATTTTTGCCCCTGGATTTTCAACCGCGGAAGTTGTCACCGATGTGTCTGGCCGGGGTGTCGGCATGGACGTGGTCAAGCGCAACATTTCGGCGATGGGCGGCACTGTTGAAATCCGCTCGACGCCCGGTTCTGGCAGCACCATCTCCATCTCGCTGCCGCTGACGCTGGCGATTCTCGATGGCATGTCGGTCAAGGTTGGCGAAGAGGTGTACATCCTGCCCCTGGGCTACGTGATCGAGTCGTTGCAGCCCATGACTGCCGATGTCAAGGAAATTGCAGGCCAGGGCAAAGTGGTCAAAGTGCGTGAAGAGTATCTGCCCCTGATCCTCTTGTATGAGCTATTCGATATCGAACCAAAATTTATGAACCCAGCGCAGGGCATCATCGTCATCCTCGAAGCCGATGGCAAAAAAGCTGCCCTGCTGGTCGATGGCCTGGTTGGCCAGCAACAAGTCGTGGTCAAGAATCTGGAATCGAACTTCCGCAAGGTGCCGGGCATTTCGGGCGCCACCATTCTGGGTGATGGCGGTGTTTCGCTGATTCTGGATGTCTCCGCCCTCTTGCGCTAAAGACGCTACAGCCGCCTGTTTTAAAGCCCAGACAAGATCAGACAAGGATTGACCCCATGAGCTACACCACGCAAACCCAGACCAGCATGAACGCGTCAGAAGAAGGCGCGGCGGAGTTTCTCGCCTTCACCCTGGGCGGAGAAGAATACGGCATCAACATCCTGCGCGTGCAGGAAATACGCGGCTACGAGCCAGTCACCCGGATTGCCAATGCACCCGACTTCATCAAGGGGGTAGTCAATCTGCGCGGCACCATCGTGCCGATAGTCGATATGCGCATCAAACTCAGTTTGGGCGCAGCCACCTACGACCAACTCACGGTTGTGATCATCCTCAATATCGCCGGCCGGGTCGTAGGCATGGTGGTGGACAGCGTATCCGACGTCACCACGTTGACAGCCGAACAAGTGAAACCCGCGCCCGAAATCAGTACCTCTTTTGATAGTGATTTTCTGATCGGATTGGGCACGCTGGGTGAGCGCATGCTGATTCTGGTGGATATCGACAAGCTCATGTCCAGCAGTGAAATGGGCTTGGTTGAATAAGTGTGGCATGACGAGAACGTTGTGACCTGAAACGGCACCCGTATCGACTGGCCGCTTTACACGCGGGCCAGAAAGCCACGCGTTGAATTGAGCATGAACATCTAACACCTGTGGATTTCATTCCACAAAGCAAACAACAGGAGATTGACCATGTTTTCCTTGATGACAGTCAAACAGAAGCTTTGGAGTTTTGCCTTCTTGAGCGTCGTTTTTTCTGCAGCTATCGCGGCAGCCGGGTACTGGGGGCAGCGGCAGATGGGCAATGCCATATCGGATGTCATGGTGAGTTCGATCGCACAAAAGAATCAGATGCAAGCCGACATGATGCACGACGCGCTCCGTGCAGACGTATTGGCCGCGCTGCTTGAGGGGCAAAAGCCGAAGGAGGCGCGTGGGGAGGCCGAGAAGCGAATTGCCGGCGATTTGAAAGAGCATGCGAGCATATTTCGTGAAAGACTCGACGCAAACAAGACGCTTCCGCTTGATGCGGATATCAAAAACAGCCTTGCAAAAAGTGAGGCCGCACTCAATTCATACATTCAATCAGCAGGATCGATTGCAGATCTGGCATTTACGGATGCTGCGGCTGGTTTGGCTCAATACCCTGAATTCGACACGGCTTTTGGTGCGCTTGAAGGCCCGATGGCTGAAATCAGCGATCTGATCGAAGCCAGTTCCAAACAGGCTGAAGAAAACAGCAATGAGGCGGTCGCGGCCGCACAAAGCGCAATTATCCTCGGCCTGCTGGTATGTGCCTTGGTTCTGTCCGGTATTTCAATCGTGATCACACGTGCCATCACGCGTCCGCTCGATACCGCCGTGAAGTTTGCGCGTGCGGTCGCCGAAGGGGACTTGATGCAGCGCATCGATGTTCAGTCGACGGACGAAGTGGGTCAATTGATGCAAGCCCTCAAAGACATGAACGCCAGCCTGGTGAACATTGTCGGGCAGGTACGCCACGGCACCGAGACCATTTCAGTCGCCTCACGCGAGATTGCCGCAGGCAACCTTGACTTGTCTTCACGCACCGAACAGCAGGCATCTTCGCTGGAAGAGACCGCCAGTTCGATGGAAGAGCTGACCAGCACCGTCAAGCAGAACGCCGAGAACGCGCGTCAGGCCAACCAGATGGTCGTGTCGACCGCCGATGTGGCGGTCAAGGGCGGCAAGGTCGTTGGCCAGGTCGTTGACACCATGGCTTCGATCAAGGACAGCTCACGCAAGATTGCAGACATCATTGGCGTTATCGACAGCATTGCGTTCCAGACCAACATTCTGGCGCTGAACGCTGCGGTGGAAGCCGCGCGTGCCGGCGAACAGGGCCGTGGCTTTGCCGTGGTTGCCTCCGAAGTGCGCAACCTCGCCCAACGCAGCGCGGGCGCTGCCAAAGAAATCAAGTCCCTGATTGAAGACTCCGTCAGCCAGGTTGACGAAGGCGGCAAGCTGGTCGACGAAGCCGGCAAGACCATGAGTGAGATCGTCACCTCGGTCAAACGCGTCACCGACATCATGAGCGAGATTGCTGCGGCGAGTCAGGAACAGAGCGCCGGCATCGAGCAGGTCAACCAGGCCATCACCCAGATGGACGACGTCACCCAGCAGAACGCCGCCCTGGTCGAACAGGCGGCCGCTGCGGCCCAGAGCATGGAAGAACAGGCCAGCGCACTGACCCAGGCGGTGAGCGTGTTCAAACTGGACGGCATGAGCTATCAGCAGCCAGCTGCCCGTGCAAGCGTTCAACGGCATGCACCTGCGCTGGGGAATTCATCGAAGGGCACGAAGGCCCGGTTCCCGTCGGCCACCGGCCATAAAAAGTTCGCCACAACCAAGAGCAGCGACGGCGAGTGGGAAGAGTTCTGAGTAAAAGCGGTATAGGGCAGGTTTTCGTTTTTTGAATCCTGTATTGATCGATTAAGAAGGTTTGTAAGGAAACGCAGGATGAAAAAAAATATCGCTGTGCTGTTTGCCGGCACGTTACTCATGGCGCCCGCTGCTGTCATGGCTGCCGAAGCAGCCCCGGAGACGCAACCCGCGCCATCCGCTGATACAGGTGTCGCATTCGGTCTGCTTTACCGGGCCGATGTGATGTCCAATGTGTCCGGCGGATTGAAGCAAGGGACAACGGTGCTGGGCAATCTTGACGTCAAACTCGATTTTGATCTAAACACGATGATGGGCTGGGATGGCGTCACCATTGGCTTGCATGGCATTGCGAGCCATGGCGGTAAACCCAACGCCAATTATGTCGGCAGTAGCCAGGGTGTTGACAACATCGAGGTCGACACCAATACCGCGAAGATCCTCCAGGCGTGGATTCAGAAGCAGTGGATGGATGACAGGATGTCCGTGCTTTTCGGCCTGTACGATGTCAATTCCGAGTTTTATGTCAGCCACAGCACGGGGATATTTCTTCATCCTGCTCCCGGTATTGGTTCCGAATTTGCTCAAACCGGCCTCAACGGGCCGTCCATTTTTCCTACCACCTCAGTAGGGTTGCGTGTGAGTTACCAGCCCGCGCCCGACATGTACATGCAAGCGGTCGTGCTGGATGGCGTCCCGGGTGATCCCGATGACCCGCGTGGCACCCATATTCAGTTCAACGATGGCGATGGCGCATTGGCTGTCGTCGAGTTGGGGATTGTCCCCGGTCAATCCAGGGAAGGTGAGCAGGCCCTGACCGACAAGTATGCCGTCGGCTTCTGGTCGTATACCTCGCGATTCGAGGACCTGGTGGAAGTTGACGCGGGTGGCGATCCGTTGATGAACAAGGGCAACAGCGGGTTTTATGTGCTGGCCGAGCAGATGCTCTATCAGGGCACACACAATCCTGACAGCCATGCTGACGGATTCATTCGCTACGGCAGGGCGAATGCCGACTTCAACCAGTTCTCAAGCTATTTCCAGACCGGACTAGTGTTCAGTGGCATGGTTGCCGGTCGTGAAGACGATCAGTTTGGCGTGACGTTCAGCATGGCTGAAACCGGCAACCAGTACCGGCAGGCCATGTTGAATGCAGGCCAGGATGCGACGCGTCATGAGTCAGTCTGGGAAGCAACCTACCGTGCGCCCGTGACACCCTGGCTGATCGTACAGCCCAACATGCAGTATGTGATCCACCCTAGCACCGACGCGCAGATCAAGAACGCAACCGTGTTGGGCGTTCGATTCGAATTGGCGATGGAGAAATAATTAAATGTTAAATAAGTTGAATATTAAAACCCGTCTCCAGCTTGTATTCGGCCTGGTAACAGGACTGTTCTTGTTGATTCTTCTGATCGCAGGGGGCGGGATATCCAGATTGGCTGAGGATGTCCAGACCATTAATGAGCGAACCCTGCCCAATGCCCTGTTGGCGGATGAGATGAATCTCAGCCGTTCGGACGTACAGCAATTTCTGACTGATGTATCGGCTACCCACGACAAGGATGGATTCAACGCCGCAGAAGAGGCGGCTCAACGATTCCTGGCGGGTGTCGAGAAATTCAAGCGCCGGTATCAGCAGGAAGGGGATGCAGACAGCCTCAAGGAAATTGAGCTCATCGAGTCAAATTTCAACGAGATGTATGCCCTCGGAAAAGTCATGGCAAATGCCTACATCAATGAGGGAAGGGACGCCGGTAATTTACTGATGAAAGGCACGGATACGATCGTGGGTTTTGATCAGGCCAGCGAGACGCTGTTGACGCATCTGGACGCCTTCCGCAAGCATCAGGTTGACGAGGCTGGTCGCATATCAGCCAGTGCCGAGCAAGCAGCAAAAGCCACCCTGTCCGGAATGATTGCGGGCAGCCTGGTCGCGGCAATACTGGCCGTGCTTGCCGCAATGTGGATTGTGCGTTCGATTATTCGTTCGCTGGCCACCGCCGTGAAATTTACGCGTGGCATTGCAGAAGGCGATCTGACCAGTCACATCGAAGCCGAATCCAGCGATGAATTCGGTCAACTGCAACAGGCGCTCAAAGACATGAGTACCAGCTTGGTGAACATTGTCGGGCAGGTACGCCACGGCACCGAGACCATTTCAGTCGCCTCACGCGAGATTGCCGCAGGCAACCTTGACTTGTCTTCACGCACCGAACAGCAGGCATCTTCGCTGGAAGAGACCGCCAGTTCGATGGAAGAGCTGACCAGCACCGTCAAACAGAACGCCGAGAATGCGCGTCAGGCCAACCAGATGGTCGTGTCGACCGCCGATGTGGCGGTCAAGGGCGGCAAGGTCGTTGGCCAGGTCGTTGACACCATGGCTTCGATCAAGGACAGCTCACGCAAGATTGCAGACATCATTGGCGTCATCGACAGCATTGCGTTCCAGACCAACATTCTGGCGCTGAACGCTGCGGTGGAAGCCGCGCGTGCCGGCGAACAGGGCCGTGGCTTTGCCGTGGTTGCCTCCGAAGTGCGCAACCTCGCCCAACGCAGCGCGGGCGCTGCCAAAGAAATCAAGTCCCTGATTGAAGACTCCGTCAGCCAGGTTGACGAAGGCGGCAAGCTGGTCGACGAAGCCGGCAAGACCATGAGTGAGATCGTCACCTCGGTCAAACGCGTCACTGACATCATGAGCGAGATTGCTGCGGCGAGTCAGGAACAGAGCGCCGGCATCGAGCAGGTCAACCAGGCCATCACCCAGATGGACGACGTCACCCAGCAGAACGCCGCCCTGGTCGAACAGGCGGCCGCTGCGGCTGAAAGTTTGCAGGAACAGGCCAGCAACCTGGCTCAGGCGGTCAGTGTGTTCAAACTGGACGGAATGAGTTATCAGCAGCCAGTTGCCCGTGCAAGCGTTCAACGGCGTGCGCCTGCGCTGGGCAATCCGTCGAACAACACGAAAGCCCGGTCCCCATTGGTTGCCGGGCAGAAGAAGCTGGCCACGACCAAGAGCAGTGATGGCGATTGGGAAGAGTTTTGATTTTGAATTCAGTTTGAGCAGTTTGAGCAATTAATAAAGGACAACCATGCGATCCAATCTGCCCGTGACCAATGTTGAATATGTTCTGCAAGAAGACGAAGTAATCGTCTCGAGAACCGATTTGCACGGCAACATTACCTATATCAATCAGACCTTCATGGATGTCAGTGGGTTCAGCGAAGACGAGCTGTTGGGGGCGCCGCAGAATATCGTGCGTCATCCGGATATGCCGGTCGAGGCGTTCGCGGATTTCTGGCACAGTCTGAAGAGCGGCAAAGCGTGGACCGGGATGGTCAAGAACCGGTGTAAAAACGGCGACCATTATTGGGTTGAGGCCAATGCCGCGCCCATCATCGAGAACCGCAAAGTGATCGGATACAGTTCAATCCGGATCAAACCCAGCCGGGCGCAAATCCAGGCTGCGGATAGCGCGTACCGGGCAATCAAGGCAGGCGACACAAGCATCAGGATCCAGGACGGTAATGTGGTGAAGCCGACCTTGTTGCAGCGTAGCGGTCTGGTGAAAGCCTATTCCATCAAGACCCTGCTGACGCTGGCGGTGAGCGCAATGGCGGCGTTGTTTGGGGTGATCGGCATTCTGGCCTGGCTGGCCATGAGCAGTGAGAGCACGTCTTACTTGATTGGCCTGATGGTGATTGCCGCCCTGGGGGTGCCGATGGCCGGGGTGTTTGGTGTGTTGTCATACCGGAGTGTCGTGTTGCCTTTGCAGAATGCCGGGCACGATATTGAACGCATGAGCGCAGGCGACCTGACCGGACGGATTGCAGCCAGTGGTGCGGCCGAGATTGCCTCGTTGATGCAATCTTTGCGGGTACTGCAGAACAACACCAAATTGCTGGTCGGGCAGATCAAGGAGAGCACCGAAACGGTGAATCTGGGTGCGCAGGAGATCGCCAGGGGTAATGCTGACTTGTCCAATCGCACCGAATCGCAGGCCTCAAGCCTGGAAGAAACAGCCAGTTCGATGGAAGAGTTGACCAGCACGGTTCAAGAAAACGCAACCAATTCCCACATGGCCAGCAAACTGGTGTCTTCGACCGCTGATATCGCCGTGCAGGGCGGGGAAGTGGTCGGCAAGGTCATTGAAACCATGGCCTCGATCAATAACAGCTCGCGCAAGATTGCCGACATCATTGGCGTGATTGACGGCATTGCGTTCCAGACCAATATTCTGGCCTTGAATGCTGCGGTGGAAGCAGCGCGCGCCGGTGAGCAGGGACGCGGGTTTGCTGTCGTGGCAGCTGAGGTGCGTCATTTGGCACAACGCAGCGCTGGTGCAGCGAAAGAAATCAAGACCCTGATTGTCGATTCGGTGTCTCAGGTCGAGTTGGGTCGAAAACTGGTGAACGAAGCGGGTGACGCGATTGATGATGTGGTGACGTCGGTGCAACTGGTCGTGGAGATCATGGGTGGAAGTGCAGCGGCCAGTCAGGAGCAAAGTGCGGGTATCGCACAAATTAACCAGGCTGTGAGCCAGATGGATGAAATGACCCAGCAGAATGCTGCGTTGGTGGAAGAGTCCGCAGCAGCAGCCGAGAGCCTGCAGCATGAGTCTGCCAAGCTGGCGCAATTGGTGAACACCTTCAAACTGGTGCGCGGGCAGGGCGGATCCAGTCGTGGGGGAAATCCCGCTTCTTCGCAGGGCGGTCGAGCCGGAGCGGCGCTTCCCCGATTGACTGCGTGAACCGCGCTCCATGCTGAGAAGCAGGAGCGTGGGCCAATAGCCTGAACATGACCTCGATGTCGAACAACACGCCGGATAGCAGCAAGGTTTTTACATTCACGCCACGCGACTTTGCCAGGGTGCGTGCGCTGATTTACCGGCAGGCCGGTATTTCATTGGCCGAAAGCAAGCAGGAGATGGTGTATAGCCGACTGGCGCGTCGCCTGCGGGCCAAGGGTTTGAACTCGTTCGAGGACTATCTCGATGGCCTTGAAAGTGGACGCGACAGCGATGAGTGGGAAGCTTTCACCAATGCGCTGACGACCAATCTGACGTCATTTTTTCGTGAAGCGCATCATTTTCCGATTCTGGCCGAGCATGCGCTCAAGGCGAAACAACCGCTGACGATCTGGTGCTCTGCCAGTTCAACCGGAGAGGAGCCTTATTCGATCGCGATGACGATGTGCGAAGCGTTTAATACGATGACGCCGCCGGTCAGCATTATTGCCACGGACATCGATACCAACGTGCTTGAAGCGGGCGCAAATGGAATTTACACGGTCGATCGGCTGGACAAAATGCAGAAGGATCGTGCCAGGCGCTTCTTTTTGCGCGGAAAAGGTAGCCGTGCCGGCATGGTGCGGGTGCGCCCCGAGTTGCGCCAGTTGATTACATTCAAAACCCTGAACTTGCTGGCGAGCAGTTGGCCAGTCAGTGGCCAGTTTGATGTGATTTTTTGCCGCAACGTAATGATTTATTTCGATAAACCGACACAAAGCAAAATACTTTCGCGGTTTGTGCCGCTGATGAAGCCGGATGGTTTGCTGTTTGCCGGCCATTCCGAAAATTTCATGTACGTGTCCGATGCGCTGAAACTGCGTGGCAAGACGGTGTATGAACTGGATCAGCGTGTGGTGCGTGCAGGGACGGCTTTGTGAATCCGGCGATAGAAGAGCATCTGGCAACCAATTTGTATTACGACCGTAATTTTGATTGCGAGGCAGCCAAAATATTACCGGGCGAATATTATTTCACCGGCAAGCCGATGCTGATTGTGACGGTTCTGGGGTCTTGCGTGGCAGCGTGTATTCGCGACCGTGTCTCGGGAATGGGCGGCATGAACCATTTCATGTTGCCAGAAGGGGGCGAGTCAGGCAGCGCGTCGGCTTCGTCGATGCGCTATGGCAGTTATGCAATGGAGGTATTGATCAATCAACTCCTCAAGGCTGGTGCCAAACGCGAGAACCTGGATGCCAAAGTATTCGGTGGCGGCAATGTGCTGCGGGGTTTTACCAGCATCAATGTGGGTGAGCGTAATGCCCAGTTCGTACGCGATTATTTGCGGGATGTGAATATCCGCATCCTGGCCGAGGATCTGAATGACATTCACCCGCGCAAGGTGTATTTCTTTCCCGAAACCGGCAAGGTTTTGGTCAAAAAACTGATCCAACTCAACAATTACACGCTGGTTCGGCGCGAGCATGACTATGCGAGCCGACTCCAGGCCAACCCAATCGATGATGAAATCGATTTGAACTGACTGTTTGCAAGGGCGAGCCCCGGAAAGTGTTTGGCATGAAAATCAAGGTTCTGATTGTGGATGATTCGGCGCTGATACGCGGCGTGATGACGGAAATCATCAATAGCCAGCCCGACATGGAAGTGGTCGGTGCGGCTCCCGATCCGCTGGTGGCGCGCGACCTCATCAAGCAAACCAATCCCGATGTGCTGACGCTGGACGTCGAAATGCCGAAGATGGACGGTCTGGATTTTCTGGATCGCTTGATGCGCTTGCGCCCGATGCCGGTGGTGATGGTGTCGTCGTTGACTGAGCGTGGGTCGGATATCACGATGCGGGCACTGGAACTGGGCGCGGTTGATTTCGTCACCAAACCGAAGCTATCTATCCAGAGCGGCATGCTCGAATACACTGAACTGATCGCAGACAAAATCCGCATTGCCGCGCGCGCGAAGATCAAGGTGCGTGCGCTGCCTCATGCGCAAGGGCAGGGCGGTGCTGCGCTGGCGTCGGTGCGTAACCCGTTCATCAGTAGCGAAAAGCTGATCATCATTGGCGCCTCCACCGGCGGCACGGAGGCGATCAAGGATTTTCTGGTGCAACTGCCGTCTGATTGTCCGGGTATTTTGATTACCCAGCATATGCCGGAGGGTTTCACCCGTTCATTCGCCAACCGTCTCGACAAGCTGTGCAAGATTTCGGTCAAGGAAGCGGAAGGGGGCGAGCGGATCCTGCCTGGCCACGCCTATCTTGCGCCCGGCCATTCCCATTTGACGCTGGTGCGCAGCGGCGCGAACTATATGACGAAGATAGACCAGAGCGAACCGGTCAACCGCCATCGTCCCTCGGTTGACGTGCTGTTCCGGTCGGCCGCGATCAACGCGGGCAAAAATGCAGTCGGCGTGATTCTTACGGGGATGGGCAAGGATGGCGCGGCCGGTATGCTGGAAATGAAAAATGCAGGCGCCTACAACCTGGCGCAGGACGAGGCGACATGCGTTGTATTCGGCATGCCGAAAGAAGCCATCGCCATGGGCGGGACGCACGAAGTCGGCCCCCTGAATGAACTGCCGGGCCGGGTGATGGCCTTTTTCGCAGCGCACGGCAATCGGGCAATGCGGGTATAAACTTTTGATTCTGCTTTAGAGGGCGTGCTGGCTTAAGTTTGACGCCTGCATGCCGTTTAACCACCCACTTTACTAATGCATCAATGGAGCGCGGCATGGCCGATCCGAATACAAAATTTTTAGTAGTAGACGACTTTTCCACCATGCGGCGCATCGTACGGAATCTGCTTAAAGAGTTGGGGTATGCCAACGTTGAGGAAGCAGAGGATGGCGTGGATGGTCTGGCCAAATTGAGAGCGGGCAACTTCGACTTCGTTGTGTCGGACTGGAACATGCCCAACATGGATGGCCTGACCATGTTGCAGACGATACGCGCGGATCCCGCGTTGTCGAAGCTGCCGGTATTAATGGTGACGGCTGAAGCCAAAAAGGAAAACATCATTGCAGCGGCTCAGGCAGGCGCCAATGGCTATGTCGTCAAGCCCTTTACCGCGGCCACCCTGGACGAAAAACTCGGCAAGATTTTCGAAAAACTTGAAAAAGCCGGGGGTTGACGTGAATACGCAATTTCCTGAGTCCAGTGGACTTGCCGCAACCCCTGTTGGTGTAAAGCCCGAGGCGTGCGAGCAGGGTGAAATGCTGGCACGGGTTGGACAAATGACCCGAGGCCTGCACGACAGCTTGCGTGAGTTGGGTCTGGACAAGGTGCTGGAAAAAGCCTCGGTGGACATGCCCGATGTGCGTGATCGCCTGAACTATGTGGCGCGCATGACCGAGCAGGCGGCACAACGCGTGTTGAACGCCACCGATACCGCCATCCCCTTGCAGGAACGGATTGACGCGGGGGCAACCGAAGTATTGAAGGGTTGGAAAACCACGTTCGCAGCGCCGTTTTCTGAGGCCAGTTACCGTGACATGGCGACCCTGACCATGCAGTGCCTGGTCGATATGCAACAAGATACGAATGCCACCAAGCAGCAGTTGCTCGACATCATGATGGCGCAGGACTTCCAGGATCTCACTGGCCAGGTGATCCGCAAGGTGACGGATCTGGCGCACAGTCTTGAGAGCCAGTTGGTGCAGTTCTTGATTGATTACGCCCCCTCTGAAGTGAAACGTGAGACCGATAATACGTTGCTCAACGGCCCGCAAATCAACCCGGAAGGCAAGAACGACGTGGTGGCTGATCAGAGCCAGGTCGATGATTTGCTGGACAGCCTCGGTTTCTGATTCAATTTAAATCAAATAGTATTCAGCGCCCATTTTCCCCCAGGGCGTGGATGACGTCAGCCGTCGCCTTGAACCCATTCTGGATCATGTGCTCGAACTGGGGGGCGAAGTAGGGCAGCATGATGTCGAGCACGATCAGTCCCACGCCCAGGGTGATGGGAAAGCCGATCGCAAAGATGTTGAGCTGGGGCGCGGAACGCGTCAGTATGCCCAGCGCAAGGTTGGTCATGAGCAGGATGGCGATCAAGGGCAAGGCCAGTTGTAACCCCACCGCAAACACAGTCGATCCGAACGAGGCGAGCTTGAAAAAGCCCGCCACAGCAACGGGCTGGGTGCTGATGGGCAGTGTTTGAAAGCTGTCGACCAGTACGCCGATCAGCAGTAGATGGGCATTGATCGCCAGAAACACCAGCATCGCCAGCAGATTGAAAAAGCGCGCGAGTACCAGCGTTTGCCCCGCACTTTGCGGGTCGAAGAACGACGCGAACCCCAGACCCATTTGCAAGCCAACAATTTCCCCGGCGGCTTCAACCGCGGCAAACGTCACGCGCATGACAAAGCCGATGGCGATGCCGATGAGCAGCTGCTGCACCAGGATGAACAAACCTTGCCATGAGCCCAGCCCGACATCAGGCAGCGGCGGCAGGGCGGGGGAAACGATCAGGGCAATAAACACACCCAGCCCGATTTTGACGCGCGCGGGGACGGAGCGGTGACCGAATATCGGCGCCACCATGATCAGACCAAGAATGCGGACCAGGGGCCAGACAAAGCTGATGAGCCAGGTGTTGAGCTGGGCATCGGTGAGACTGATCATGCGGGGAGTTGGGTGTCAGTAACTGATTGCGTTGGCTGATAGCGTTAACTGATGATGCCCGGCAGGCCGGTGAGCACGCGTCGCATGTAATCGGTCATTACGGTCAGCATCCAGGGGCCGGCGATGGCAAAGGTGGCGAGCACGGCAAGGACTTTGGGGATGAACGACAGGCTGGCGTCGTTGATCTGGGTGGCCGCCTGGAAAATGCTGATGATGAGGCCGGCCACCAGGGTGACGAGCAGAACCGGCGATGCGACCAGAATGGTGGTTTCCAGTGCGGTACGGCCGATGGTCATTACGCTTTCGGGTGTCATGGCGGCGCTCCGCTGGTTAATAGACGTTAATAAAAGCTTTGTGCGAGCGAACCCAGCAACAGATTCCAGCCGTCAACCAGCACGAACAGAATGATCTTGAAGGGCAGCGACACAATGGCGGGTGACACCATCATCATGCCCATCGCCATCAGGATGCTGGCGACGACCATGTCGATGATGAGGAAGGGAATAAAGACGGCGAAGCCGATCTGGAAAGCGGTTTTGAGTTCGCTGGTGATGTAGGCGGGGATGAGCACGCGCATGGGCACGTCGGCAGCCGATTTGAGCGGTGCCGATTTGGACATTTTCACGAACAGGGCGAGGTCGGTTTCACGCGTCTGCTTGAGCATGAATGTGCGCAACGGAGCGGCGCCTTTGTCCAGCGCCTCGCCCATCTGGATGCGGTTCTCGGACAGGGGCTGATACGCCTCGACGTAGATTTTGTCGAGGGTGGGGCCCATCACAAACAGGGTCAAAAACAGCGACAGTCCGATCAATACCTGATTCGGCGGCGACGACTGGGTGCCCAGCGCCTGGCGCAGCAGCGACAGCACGATGATGATGCGGGTGAAGCTCGTCATCATCAGCAGTGCGGCAGGCAGAAATGACAGCGAGGTCAGCAGCAGCAGGGTTTGCAAGCTGAGCGTGTAGGTTTGCCCTCCGCCTGCACCCGGGGTGCTGGTGAGTGCAGGCAGGCCTGCCGTCTGGGCGAGCGCGAGGGTCGGCAGTACCAGCGCCAGCGCGACCACGCCTCGGGCTAGCCACTTATTTCGCACGGCGTGCCTCGATCAGTTGCTTCAGATTGGCCGCAAAACTGGTGTTGAAAGCAGCCGGCGCCGCAGCCTGGATCTCACCCTTGGGCAGCGTCATCAGGGCATTGACACTGCCGGCTGCAACACCCACTACCAGCCAGTTGTCGCCGATTTCAACCACGACAACCCGTTCACGCGCGCCCACCGAGGCGCTGCTGACGACGTGCAACAGATTGGACGAACCACCCCGCGTAACGCCGAGCCGCTTGGCGACCCAGGCCGTGCCGAAGATCAGGAGCAGAACGGCAACCAGACCGATGAAGACTTGCAGCAAGCTCCCGGCGCTGGACACGGCCGGTGCGGTGTCGGCTGCGCGTGCTGATGCCGTCAACCCCATGAAGCTGATACCAACTAGCCATGCAGGCAGGCTCCCGGGTTGAACGCCTGTGGTCGGCAGCTTCATTTGTTGAGTTTCCGGATGCGTTCGGCGGGGGTGATGATGTCGGTCAGGCGCACGCCAAACTTGTCGTTCACCACCACGACCTCACCCTGCGCGATGAGGCAGCCATTGACCATCACATCCATCGGTTCGCCGGCCAGACCGTCAAGTTCAACCACCGAGCCCTGCGCCAGCTGGAGCAGATTTTTGATGGTGATTTTGGTGCGCCCCAGTTCAACCGTCAGCAACACCGGAATATCCAGAATGAAATCGATATCGTGGCTGGTGCCGTTGGTGTTGCTGGTGTTGGACAGCTCCTGGAAAACCGCCGGGGCGGGTTTGACTGGTTCGGCCTGTTCCGCCATGGCGGCGGCCCAGTCATCTTCGGCGATCGGTTGGGTCAGCTCTTCAGACATTTTTGTCTCCTGTTGACGGCTCATTCATGCTGTTGGACAGCAGCTTCTCGACACGCAAGGTGTACTGGCCGTTAAATTTTCCATACGCGCATTCCATTACCGGAACACCGTCCACTTTGGCCTCGATGGATTGTGGAATATCCAGTGGGATGACATCGCCCACTTTCATGTTGACGATGTCACGCAGGCTGATCGTGGCGGTGCCAAGGTCAGCGATGATTTCGACTTCGGCCATCTGGATCTGCTGCCGCATGAGGCGGATCCAGCGCTTATCCACTTCCAGGTTTTCGGCCTGCAAACTGCTGGTCAGTTGATCCTTGATTGGCTCGATCATCGAATAGGGCATGCACAGATGCATTTCGCCACTGACCTGGCCGAGTTCGATAGCGAAGGTGATGGATACCACCACTTCGTTCGGGGTGGCGATATTGGCGAACTGGGTATTCATTTCGGAACGTATGAACTCGAATTCGACCGGGTAGATCGGCTCCCAGGATTTCGAATAGGCTTCGAACACGATATGCAGCACGCGCTGGATGATGCGGTGTTCGGTCTGGGTGAAATCGCGCCCTTCGACCCGCGTATGGAACCGCCCATCGCCGCCGAACAGGTTGTCGACCATGAGAAACACCAGGTCGGGATTGAAAATCATCAGCGCGGTGCCGCGCAGGGGCTTGATCTGAATCAGGTTGAGGTTGGTCGGGACGACCAGGTTG
>JAABQE010000220.1 GCA_011391655.1 Hydrogenophilales bacterium | reverse complement strand
TGGCCATTTTCAGCGATGGGGCGCTCCTGGATGGCATGCATGCCGAGGATGGCCGATTGCGGCGGGTTGAGTATTGGCGTGGACAACAGCGAGCCGAACACGCCGCCATTGGTGATCGAAAACGTGCCGCCGGAGAGGTCGTCGAGCGTGAGCTTGGTCTCGCGCGCACGTTGGCCGAAGTCGGCAATGGCGCGCTCGACGTCACCCGACGACAGGGTTTGCGCATGGCGCAAAATGGGCACCACCAGGCCACGCGGGCTGGAAATGGCGATGCCGATGTCTGCGTCGCTGTGCCACACGATGTCGCTGCCATCGATGGCCGCGTTGACAATGGGAAACTGCGCCAGGGCCTGGCATACCGCGCGCACAAAGAATGACATGTAGCCCAGCTTGATCCCATGCTTGACCTCGAACTCGGCCTTGTAACGCTGACGCAGTTCGTTCACCGGCTGCATGTTCACCTCGTTAAACGTGGTGAGCATGGCGGCGCTGTGCTGCGCGGCGACCAGGCGCTCGGCCACACGACTGCGCAGGCGCGACAAGGGTTCGCGGCGGGTTTCGCCAGCCGGGATGGCAGGTGCTTCAACCGGCAACGCGACGCGGGTGACGGGCAAGCCAGAAGAGATGGCAGGTGGCGGCTCTGCTTTAACTGCAGGTGCGGGTTTGACTGCAGGTTCCGGCTTAACCGCAGCGGCGGGTTTGACTGAAAGGACAGGCGCAGCCAGCTCTTCACCGGTTTCAATCACCGCCACCACTTCTTCCGCCTTGACCACTGCGCCCTCGGGCAGACGCACGTCAACCAGCGTGCCGGAAGCAGGGGCGGGGATTTCGAGGATGACTTTATCGGTTTCCAGATCGACCAGTGCTTCGTCGCGCGCGACGGTCTCGCCCACCTGCTTGCGCCACGGCAGCAAGGTTCCGCTGGCCACCGAGTCGGACAGCATGGGGACGCGCACCTCAACTCTCATATAAAGCCTCCAGCGCGTCGAACAAGAGCGCCTCCAGTTCTGCCCGGTGACGGGATAGATGACCCGATGCCGGCGCGGCCGCAGCGGGGCGGCCGGCGTAATGGAAGCGCTGCCCGCCAGGCACACAATGGTTGAGGTGATGCTGGGTCTGGTACCACGCACCCTGGTTCATCGGTTCTTCCTGTGCCCAGATGAAGCTGGCGGCCTCAGGATACGCATTCAACGCTGCACGGAACGCCTCTTCAGGAAATGGGTACAACTGCTCCACCCGAATCAGTGCGATGTCGTCCAGCCCGCGCACCTCGCGTGCCGCTTCCAGATCAAACCACACGCGCCCGCTGCATGCCACCACCCGTTTCGCCTGAATCGGCGCGCGCGGGTCGTCGATCACGGGCTGGAACGCCCCCCCGCTCAAATCGGCCAGCGACGAGGTGGAGGCCGGGTAACGCAGCAAGCCTTTGGGTGTCAGAATCACCAGCGGCTTGCGTAACGGCCGCACCATCTGGCGGCGCAGCAGGTGAAACATCTGCGCGGGCAGCGTGGGCACGCACACCTGGATGTTGTCCTGCGCGCATAGTTGCAAAAAACGCTCCAGCCGGGCGGATGAGTGTTCCGGCCCCTGCCCTTCCAGTCCATGCGGCAACATCAGCGTAAGGCCGCATAAACGGCCCCATTTGGCTTCGCCGCTGGCGATGAATTGATCGATCACCACCTGCGCACCGTTGGCGAAGTCACCGAACTGCGCTTCCCACACCACAAGCGTGTCGGGGTCGGCGGTCGCGTAGCCGTATTCAAACGCCAGCACTGCTTCTTCCGACAGCAGCGAATCGATGATGGTGAAATTGCCCTGGCGCGCGTGCAGATGTTCGAGCGGGATATAGACGCCGCTTTGGCGACGTTCGCGCTTCTGGTCGTGCCACACTGCATGACGATGAAAAAAAGTGCCGCGCGCCGAATCCTGGCCCGACACGCGCACGTTGTAGCCGGTATCGAGCAAGCTGGCGTAGGCCAGATTTTCGGCGTAGCCCCAATCGACCGGCAATTCACCCGCGCGCATTTTGCGGCGATCATCCCGCACCTTTTGCACCCGCGAATGCAGTTCAATTTCGTGTTGCAAGGTGGTGATGCGCTCGCCGAGAAAATCCAGCCGGTCAGCCGCGACGGCGGTTGCCACCTCAACCGCCGGGTGGCTGCTGAAGCGCGCCCAATCGATGCCATAAATCTGGTTGAAGTCCGATTGCGCAGGCGGGTTCAGTGAACCGCCTTGCTCGAGCCGGTCACGGCATCGATCGACCATGTCGTCGGCCTGCGCCTGCGTCACCACGCCCTCATCCACCAGCCGCTGCGCATACAGGGTACGGGTGCTGGGATGGGCCTGAATGCGGCGATACATCAAAGGCTGGGTGGCAAGCGGCTCGTCCTGCTCGTTGTGGCCATGGCGGCGATAGCACACCAGGTCGATGAAGACGTTCTTGTGGAAGGTGTAGCGAAAATCAACTGCGGTACGCACCGCGAAGGCCACCGCCTCGGGATCATCCGCATTCACGTGTAGCACCGGCGCTTCGACCATCTTGGCGACATCGGTGCAATAGAGGGTCGAGCGGACATCGCGCGGGTCGGACGTGGTGAAACCGATCTGGTTGTTGATCACGATATGGATCGCGCCATGGTTGCGAAACCCCCGCGTCTGCGACATGTTGAGGCTTTCCATCACCACGCCCTGCCCCGACAAAGCCGCGTCGCCATGCAGGATCACCGGCACCACTTCGTAGCCGAGCACATCGCCACGTCGATCCTGGCGTGCGCGCACCGACCCGCGCACCACCGGATGCACGATTTCGAGGTGCGAGGGGTTGAATGCCAGCGCCAGATGCACCGGCCCGTTCGGCATCGCCACATCGGTGGAAAATCCCTGGTGGTATTTCACGTCGCCGGACAAGGGCGCAGCATCGCCCTGCTGCGGTTCCGAGTAGAGACTCTCCAGCGAGCGCCCCATGATGTTGGCCAGCACATTGATGCGGCCACGATGCGCCATCCCCATCACGACTTCCTTCGCGCCATGGCGAGCGCAGCGCGAGATCACCAGATCGAGCATCGGGATCAGGCTTTCACCGCCTTCCAGCGAAAAGCGCTTCTGCCCCACATAGCGGGTATGGAGGAATTTTTCCAGCGTCTCGGCATCGGTCAAGCGTTGCAGCAGCTGCTTTTTCAGCGGAGCCGATACGCCATAATTTCCCCGCGCCGACTCAAAGCGCTCCTGCAGCCAGCGTTTACGCGCCACATCGGTGATGTGCATGTATTCGATGCCAACATGGCCGCAATACGCACTGTTCAGGCGCTGCAAAATATCGGTGAGGCTGGTGCGATCCACCCCGAACAGGGAACCGGTCTCGAATTCGCGGCTGAGATCGGCTTCGGTCAGGCCGTAGTGGGCGGGATCAAGTTCGGGCGTGGGCGGCGGTTCAAAACGCCGCAACGGGTCGAGCTCGGCTTGGCGCACACCCAGATAGCGATAGGCATTGATCAGCCGGAGTACTGCAACCTGCGCCGCATCCGACCCGCCCCCCGCTCCTGGAAAAGCTTGCGTCAGCCAAGGCGCCAGGGCGTCATCGCCAAACTGCTCAAGATACGCCGCATTACCTGCATACAGCGGAGACGTTGACAGCCAGTCGGGTGAATTCGGCAGACTCATCGACTCGCAGCTCAGGCGCCGCGTTGATCCAGTGGCACGAATTCACGCCGCGACGCACCGGTGTAGAGCTGGCGCGGGCGGCCGATTTTATGCGCCGGGTCGGCGAGCATTTCGTTCCACTGCGCCACCCAGCCCGCAGTGCGGGCCAAGGCAAACATCGCGGTAAACATGCTGGCGGGAATGCCCATGGCGCGGAAGATGATGCCGGAATAGAAATCGACGTTGGGGTAGAGCTTGCGGCTGATGAAGTATTCGTCTTCCATCGCGATGCGCTCGAGTTCCATCGCCATTTTGAACTGCGGATCGTCGCGCAGGTCAAGCTCGTCCAGCACCTCGTAGCAGGTTTCGCGAATGATGCGGGCGCGCGGATCCATGTTCTTGTAGACGCGATGGCCGAACCCCATCAGGCGGAAGCCGCTGCTCTTGTCCTTGGCGCGCTTGATGAATTCCGGAATGCGCGAAATGTCACCCATCTCATCGAGCATTTTCAGCACCGCCTCGTTCGCGCCGCCGTGCAGCGGTCCCCACAGCGAGGCCATGCCGCTGGCGATACTGGCATAGGGATTGGCGCCGCTGGAACCGGCCAGGCGCACGGTCGAGGTCGAGGCATTCTGCTCGTGATCGGCATGCAGGATGAAAATACGGTCGAGCGCACGCGCCAGCACGGGATTGGGTTCGTAAGGCTCGCACGGTGTCGAGAACATCATGTGCATGAAGTTCGCCGCATACGACAGGCGATTTTGCGGATAAACGAAGGGCTTCCCTTCGTTGTAACTGTACGACCAGGCCGCCACCGTCGGCACCTTGGCGATCAGCCGGTGCGCCACGATGTTCCGCTGCTGCGAGTCGAAGATGTTCATGTCGTCGTGATAGAACGCCGACATCGCGCCGGTGACGCTGATCATCACCGCCATCGGATGCGCATCGCGGCGGAATCCGCGGAACACGTTTTCCATCTGGTCGTGCAGCATGGTGTGGTGGCGGATCGACTGCTCGAATGCCATCTTCTGCTCTGCCGTCGGCAATTCGCCGTGCAGCAACAGGTAGCTCACCTCCATGTGGTCGGACTTGTAGGCCAACTCCTCGATCGGATAGCCGCGGTAGTACAACAGGCCTTCGTCGCCGTCGATATAGGTGATCGCAGAATTGCAGCTGGACGTTGCCGTGAAACCGGGATCGTGGGTGAAATAGCCATGCGCAGCAAGGGCACGAATGTCGACCACGGGCTTGCCGTAGGTGCCCTGCTCAATGGGCAACTCAATCGACGGACTGCCATCGCTAAAAGTTAGGGTGACGGTATTTTTCATTCCTGATCCACTCAATTACCACTCACAATAATCGCAGCCACGCATGTCGCAGGTCGAAATGTTTGCAGGCATTGCCCATCTCTGCAAGCCCGGCATCACCCGCGGGTGCCCTGCCTTGCAAGCGGCTGGCAATCCCAATATCCAGCGTCAGTATTCAACATGCTGTTAACGCTTGACCGCCCTGGCCACTGCCTGTGGCACCCGGTCAGCCAGGCGGGGATCAAATGGCTTCGGCAGGATGTAGTCCGGGCCAAACGCGAGCTTGCGTAACTTGTATGCCTTCAACACCGATGCGGGAACGGGCTCGCGTGCGAGTTCGGCCAGCGCATGGACGGCGGCGATCAGCATGTCCTGGGTGATTTCTTTGGCGCGCGCATCGAGTGCACCGCGAAAGATGAAAGGGAAACCCAGCACGTTGTTAACCTGATTGGGAAAGTCCGAGCGTCCGGTCGCCATGATGAGGTCACTGCGCACAGCCTTGGCTGCTTCGGGCAGGATTTCGGGGTTGGGGTTGGCGAGCGCGAAGACCACCGGCTTGTCGGCCATGCTTTTCACCATCGCCGGACTCACCAGGTTGGCGCCCGACACACCGACAAACACGTCGGCACCTTTCATCGCATCGGCCAGCGTGCGCAACTTGGTTTTGCGCGCAAACGCTTTCTTGAAACTGTTGAGATCCTTGCGGCCCTTGTGCACCACCCCCTGAGAGTCAACGAAGGTGATGTTGGCCTTTTGCGCGCCCATTGCCAGCAGCAGCGTCATCGACGCGATGCCTGCTGCGCCCGCGCCCAAACACACGATTTGCGCGGTTTCGAGCGTCTTGCCCTGCACCTGCAGTGCATTGATGAGGCCGGCACAGATGATGACCGCGGTGCCATGCTGGTCGTCGTGAAACACCGGGATATCGAGTTTTTTGCGCAGTGCGGCTTCGATCTCAAAGCAGTGCGGAGCGGCAATGTCTTCGAGGTTGATGCCGCCAAAAGTGGGCGCAATGGCCGTAACCACCTTGATGAACTCCTTAGGTGACTTGGCATTGACTTCGATATCAAACACGTCAATTCCGGCGAACTGCTTGAACAGGACGGCCTTGCCTTCCATCACCGGCTTGGCCGCGAGCGGGCCCAGATCGCCCAGCCCGAGGATCGCGGTGCCGTCGGTGATCACCGCAATCAGATTGCCCTTGTTGGTGTAGTCGTAAGCGGTTTGGGGGTCTTTGGCGATTTCCAGCACGGGCTGCGCCACGCCCGGGGTGTAGGCGAGCGACAAATCGGCTTGAGTCGAACAGGGTTTGGACGACTCCACCGAGAGCTTGCCCGGCCTGGGCAGGCGGTGGTAATCGAGGGCTTTTTTCTTGAGTTCGGCAGGGCTCATGGCGGCAGACACAGGCTGGATAGACAAGCCGCCATTATCGCGGATTTATTCGCGATCCGCCCCGCTTTGGCCGCGTTGTCGAGCCAAATCAGCTTTTCCAGATTTTGAGCTGGGCGCGCAGCCGGGCGACAGCCTGCGAATGCAACTGGCATACACGCGATTCGGACACACCGAGCACCACCCCGATTTCCTTCAGGTTCATGTCCTGTTCGTAATACATGCCCATCATGCTGCGCTCACGCTCAGGCAGATGGTGAATCGCAGCAACCAGACTGCCGCGAAAGCCTTCATCCTCAAGCACGGCAAGCGGATCGTTGCTGCCATCGACCAGATAGCGCTCCAGAAAGCTGGCGCTATCGTCATCCGCGAAATCTTCGTAATACAGCAGTTGCGAACATTTCACATCGCCCAGCATTGATTGATATTGATCAATCGCCAGTCCCATCTCGGCAGAAATCTCGTGCTCGGTCGGTGACTTGCCGTTGCGCTGTTCCAGTTTGCTGATGGTGGCTTCGATCTGCCGCGATTTTTGCCGCACGTGGCGCGGCAGCCAGTCCGCTTCGCGCAGCTCGTCGAGCATCGAACCGCGGATGCGCTGGGTCGCATAGGATTCAAACTGGGCGCCCTGGGTGCCGTCGAAGCGTCCGACCGCATCCATCAGGCCGATCAGCCCGACCTGGATGAGGTCGTCAACCTCAACACTCGCCGGCAGGCGCGCCATCATGTGATAGGCAATGCGCTTGACCAGCGGCGCATATTTGGTGATTTGTTCGTCTTGCGACAGGGGTTTATCCGCCATGCTTCAAGGCCATGTTCTCGTGTTTTCTATTTTAGAACGAGCCAGCCGACTCGTCTCCTCGCACGGCATTCTAACGGCAAGCGCAGAAAATGCAGTAGCGGCATGCGCCACGCAGTCGATTGTCTGCGCAAACGGCTGCGGAAGGAAATGGCTCACGGTGTTGAGCACATGCGCGCAAGCGGTCTGGTCGCCCAGCAAACTCACGTTGAACGCCACAGTCGTATGCGACAGGGTTTTAAGCAGCGTATAGGCGCGCCGCATGGATGGCTGCGTGGACTGCACCTCGACAAGGAGGGAGTGGGCCGCATCGGGCACCAGAATCAGTTCCGCTCCGCTCGGTTCCTCATCAAACACCAGATGGTCATAGGCCAGCGCCATCTTGCGCAAAGCCGGTTCATCTGCGCGCACCCCCGGCGCATACCAGCCTTCGCCATGGCTTAACAACAGAAGGTGCAACTGGCCCCGTTCGAGTTGCTGTTTCCAGTCAAACAGGCTACGCGTGGGCGCGGCGGCAAACAAACGGCCACGCCGGTCGATCAGCAGGGACGTCCGCCCGGCTTGTTGCAAAGCAGCGGCCAGCTTGTCCGTCCATTCGGCCGTGTCAAAAAAACAGTAGATGCAGGCAAGCGGCAGCCGGGCGTTGCGTCGCCGCAGCCCAGCCGCCTGGTCTGGCTGATCAGCCAGCATTGGCACCCTTTTCTGGGCCATATCGTTCCGCACGCTCGGCCTCAACACCTGCAAATAGTGGCCAGTCCTCGGCCTCCAGCGCAAAGGGCGTGGCAAGCTGCCCCCCCTTCAACGCGCGGTCGATCAGATACGAGGCATTGGCAACATGCAGATCTTCCGGAACGCGTTGGCCGCCACTGATGTAGGCCAGCGGCAGGCGATGGCGGATCAGGCTGTCGAGTGCCGCACCCGGCTGCGGCGTTTCATCGAGTTTGGTGAGGATGCAGGCAGCCGCCCCTTGGCCGAACCGCGCCATGACCTGTTCGATCGCCGCCCCCTGCTGGTTGGCGGAGATCACCGCAAGCCGTCGCACGCCCATGGCATCGAGCGCTTGCGCCTCACGGGTGCGCGGGTCCGAAGGCGCAAAGCCTGCGGTATCGATCAACAGCAGTTTTTTGGCCGCGAGTTGCGGCAGCAGTTGCGCCAAGCGGGCCTGACTGTCGGCCACAACCAGCGACACGCCCAGCAAGTCTGCATATACCGTGAGTTGTGCCGCCGCGCCGATGCGGAAGCTATCTGCTGCCACCAAGGCCACCTGATCGGCGCCATGCGCATCCACCCCGCGCGCGGCGAGTTTGGCCAGGGTCGTGGTTTTTCCCGAACCGGTTGACCCGACCAGCGCGTAGCGGCCACCCTTGGTCATCAAATCGGCAGAACCGGGCTGTAGCGGCAGGTTGCGGATCAGCACCTGACGCAGCCAACGTTGCGCCGCTTGGGGATCCAGTCCGCGCGGCAGCCGAGCTGCCAGGGTGCGTGTCAGCGAGCTGCCAAAACCGGCGGCGAACAGAGCTTGCATCAGCGCGACCCGCACCGGGTCGCGCCGCCGCGCAGCGCCCCAGGCAAAGCCGGCCAACTGGTTTTGCAGCATGCCGCGCAGGCGCGCCAGCTCGGCCAGAATACGCGAGCTGCCGGCGCTATCTGGCGCTTCATTCGCCTCAACAACAGGCGATGCCGCTAAATTTCCATACTTGCTGGCCAGCAATTCCACGCCCTGCGGGTGGGGCCGCGTCGACAGCACAACCGCGTCATCGCCCAGTTCGCGGCGTACTTTTGCCAACGCCTCACGCGCGTTCGCCGCAATAAAAACCTGTGCGCTCATGCGTTCCCTCCAATGGCCAGTTCAGTGCTCACTTGCACGAGTTTATCGGCAGGCACTTCGGCATACGCAAGCACCGCCAACTGCGGCAGATTGCGCCGCAGCAGACGCGACAGAATCGCACGCAAGCTGGGCGAAGTCAGCAGCACCGGCGGATAGCCCGCGTTTTCCTGCTCCGACACGGCACGCTCCGCTGCGTCATTCAAGGCATCCAGGGTGGCAGGTGACAGCAACGCCTCGCCCTCGTCACCCATTTCATTCATTAGACGCGTCTCGCTGGCGGCGGCGAGGCCGATCACGTGCAGCGTATTGCTGCCTTCGAACAGGCGATCGACAATGCTGCGCCCCAATGCTGCGCGCACTGTTTCCACCAGATCATCGATCCCCTGGCTGTTCGGCGAGCGTGCTGCCAGGGTTTCAAACAGGGTTCGGCTATCGCGGATCGAGACGTTTTCTGCAATCAGCTGTTGCAGCACCGCCTGCACACTGGTCAGCGGCAAATGACGCGGCGTGACATCCTCGACCAGCCCTGGATGGCTGCGTGTCAGCGTATTGAGCAGCTGTTGCACTTCGACGCGCCCCAGTAACTCGGGCGCATGTTGACGGAAGACCATCTCGACCTGGCGCGCGATCAGCTCTGCTGGCGTAAACACCACAAAGCCGCGCAGTTCGGCTTCTTCTTCCCGCCCTGTCTCGATCCAGACTCCGCTCAGGCCCGTTAGTGGATCCACGCCCGGCGCGCCATCGATGCGCCCCAGCACATCGCCCATGTCAATCGCCAGCACTTGGCCGCTGGGCATTTCGCCGTGCGCCACCTCAACGCCCTTCAGGGTAATGCGGTAGGTGTTGGGCTTGAGATCAAGGTTGTCACGCACCCGGATGAGCGGCACGACCAAGCCCATGTCTGTCGCGAAACGGCGGCGCGCCTCGGTGATTTTGGTCAGCGCCTCGCCCCCCTGATTGCGGTCGACCAGGGAAATCAGCCGATAGCCGACTTCGAGCGCCAGCACATCCACCGGTGGAATATCGTCCCAGGTGACATCGACCGGCGCGGCCATTTCCTCGATCATTCCAAGCGGCTCGGTTTCAAGTTGTACGCGCTGACGACGCATCAACCAAAACCCCAAACCACTCAAAACAGCGGCGATGGTCAGAAATGCCAGATGCGGCGTACCGGGAATCACGCCCAGCGCACCCAGTACCGCTGCAGCCACATACAAGGTGTGTGGCTGGCCAAAAACCTGGGTGGAAAACTCGCGTGACAAGTCCTGTTCACTGGATGCCCGGCTCACCACAATGCCCGCCGCCGTCGAGATGATCAGTGCGGGAATCTGCGTCACCAGTCCGTCACCTACCGTCAGCAATGCATAACGGACACTCGCTTCGCCCATGCCAAGCTTGTGTTGCAGCAGGCCGACAGCCACGCCGCCAACCAGATTAACCACAAGAATCATCATTCCGGCGATGGCATCGCCGCGCACGAACTTGGACGCGCCATCCATGGCGCCGTAAAAATCGGCTTCGCGGCCGATATCGCTACGGCGTGTGCGCGCTTCCAGCTCGCTGATAAAGCCCGCGTTCAAATCGGCATCGACTGCCAATTGCTTGCCGGGCATCGAATCCAGCGTAAAGCGCGCCGCCACCTCGGCGATGCGCCCGGCACCCTTGGTAATCACGACGAAGTTAATGATGACCAGAATCAGGAACACCACGAAGCCGACCGCGATGTTGCCGCCCACCAGAAAGCTGCCGAATGATTCAATGACCTTGCCCGCCGCATCTGGCCCGGTGTGGCCTTGCATCAAAATAACCCGGGTCGACGCGACATTGAGCGACAGACGCAACAAGGTCGTCAGCAGCAACACAGTGGGGAAAACCGAAAAGTCGAGCGGGCGCCGCGCGTTCAAGCTCACCAGCAGCACGATCATCGCCAGCGCGATGTTGAGCGTGAACAGCACATCAAGCATCAAGGTGGGCAGCGGCAACACCATCATTGCCAAAATCAGCAACACCAGTGTCGGCACCGCCAACCGGCTCACCGGCATCCCCAATACCATCACGCCCTGCGCACTCACCCGATCACCTCATTAATCGATCTGGGCATGGCGGTTGTGCCTTCATGCCCTTCCGGCTGCGCGCCCTGGCCAGCCTGTTGCTGGCGATTGCGCAATTGCGCACGAATTTCCGGGCTGACTTCAGCCTCGCGTGCCTCGGCCAGCACCTCCTGCCAGCTCATTGCGTGACGACGCAGATAACGCCACCAGCGCCACCCCGCATCCAGCGCAGCCGCCAGTGCCAGCGCCGTTGCCAGTGCCAGCATGCCGTTCTCAATCCAGGCAGCCGTGTGGGCCAGAGCAGCGTTCAACGGACGCTCAGT
>JAABQE010000219.1 GCA_011391655.1 Hydrogenophilales bacterium | reverse complement strand
GTTCGCCCGAGTGGGTCGGCTTGCTTGCCGCTTTATCATTGGCGGCGTGTTCGTGTTCGTTCATTTGGTTCTCCAGCGTAGCCATTCATCCGCCCGATTCAGCGCAGGAGCAGCGCAAGGTGGCACAGGTACAAGCATCATGAATTTGCGCCAAGGGACCGCCTGCGGTCATAGCTGGCTCGCGCCA
The DNA here is from genome assembly GCA_011391655.1 of Hydrogenophilales bacterium. The sequence goes on along the minus strand of JAABQE010000219.1, from coordinate 2,194 downwards.
TTAACGTAATCCTTCGGCCGGGCAACCCCTGCAACCTTGGGTATCGGTACCAAGCCAGCGGATGCTCTTGTCGATTCGGACGCCGCGCAAGTCGGCATCACGCAGATTCGCGCCTTCGAAGTTGGCTCCGCGCAAATCGGCTTTGCGTAAATCAGCACCCACCAAATCCGCCGCATCAAAATTGGCGCGGCGCAAATCGGCCCCTTGCAACAAGGCACCTGTCAGATCCGCCGACACCATCCGCGCCCCTCGCAACACCGCCTGGCGCAAATCAGCTTGGCTAAGATTGGCGGACAGCAGGTTGGCATTCGGCAAGCGGGCACCGCGCAGTGACGCTTGTTGCAGGTTGGCATCTTCCAGATCGGCATTCGCGAGCAATGCGCCATCGAGTCGCGCGCTCTGCAGGTTGGCCTTTATAAGATTGATGTCTGTCATTGTTGCGCCGCTCAAATCCGCGCCGTTGAGTTGAACGCCAGACATCAGCGAACCCGTCAGATCAGCCTTGCGCAAGTTGGCACTTGACAAACGAATATCGGGGCACAACGCCCCTGGACCGATGCGGCAACCGTTGAGCGTCCGGCTCTGAGCCAGTGCCGCGCTGGAGGCGCCCAGCGCGCCGATCACCAGCCAGGCCGACAGCAAGGCGAGCCGGTTGCGTCGACCGGATTTTGATTTATTTATGCGGGTCATCATTACGTTTTTCCTTTAAAAAAAGTTCAGTGGTAGTTCCTAATGCCAACGAGCGCCGGGTCCACCCTCGTCGCAACAGCTTGCGCCCTTCGCCGAACCACAGCACCCCGCTGGCCATTGCCACGCACACGCCCCACTGGCCGGCCGAGAGCGGTACCGTGCCAAACGCCAGGTTCAGGAAAGGCAGATGCACAACGGCCGCTTGCAGTGCCGCCGACAAGGCCACTGCCGCCCACAGCCAGCGGTTCGAGAACGCCCCCCGGAACGCCGATACGGTGGCTGAGCGCGCGTTGAAGCAGTTGAACAACTGCGTCAACACCAGCACCGTGAAGGCGGCGGTGCGCGACAGTTCCAGACTGTGCGGGCCGGCGCCCAGCCAAGCATCCACCGGCTCGATCAGTCCGGCGGGCAGGAACAGGTCCAGCGTCAGCAGGGTCAGCACCGCCATCACGACGCCGGCCTCCAGCACGCCGAGCCCCATGCGCGCATCGATGATGCGCTGGCTGCGCGGACGCGGCTTGCGCGCCATGACGTCATCGGCGATCGGGTCCACGCCCATGGCCAGCGCGGGCCCGGTGTCGGTGATCAGGTTGATCCACAGGATCTGTGTGGCCAGCAGCGGCAGCACCACCGCGCCGCCCGCGCCGGTGGCGGTGGCCTTCAGGCCGATGACACCGGCCCCCACCACGCCAGCGAACACCGTCAGCACCTCGGCCAGGTTCGACGACAGCAGGTAGCGCAGGAACTTGCGGATGTTGTCGAGCACGCCACGCCCCTCGCGTACCGCCAGCACGATGGTGGCGAAGTGGTCGTCGGCCAGGATCATCCGGGCCGCCTCCTTGGTCACTTCGGTACCCGCCACGCCCATCGCCACGCCGATATCGGCGGCTTTGAGCGCAGGGGCGTCGTTGACACCGTCGCCCGTCATCGCCACCACGTTGCCGGCGCTCTGCAGCGCGCGCACGATGCGCAGCTTGTGCCTGGGCGCCACGCGGGCGAACACCGATGTCTGCAGCGCGGCGGCGGTGAAGGCGGCGTCGTCGCCCAGCTTGTCGAGTTCGATGCCCGTGAGCACCGGCGCACCGGCGTCGACGATGCCGAGATCAGCCGCAATGCGCGCCGCCGTGCGCGGGTGGTCGCCGGTGATCATGATCACGCGGATGCCAGCCTCTCTGGCCTCGGCAATGGCCACGGCCGCCTCTGCGCGTGGCGGGTCGATGATGCCCACGGTGCCGAGGTACTCCAGACCTTGTTCGAGTGCGGCCATGGCAGAAGCATCGGTCGGAATCAACGCGTTGGGTGCGAGCGTGCGGCGCGCCACGGCCAGTGTGCGCAGTGCGTCATCGGTCATAGCTGTTACGTCGGCCAGCACCTGCGCGTGCAAGGCGTCATCGAACGCCACCGTGGCCTCGCCCCGGCGGGCGTGGGTGCAGTGCGCCAGCAGCACATCGGGCGCGCCCTTGACAAAGAGCACATGCGCGTCTTTGTCTGCATGGTCCACCAC
>JAABQE010000218.1 GCA_011391655.1 Hydrogenophilales bacterium | reverse complement strand
GTCCTTCATTTCGATCACGAAAGAGCGGTCAATCTTGAGCGCGTCAATCGGGAACTTTGCCAGGTAGCTGAGCGATGAAAAACCGGTGCCAAAGTCGTCGATGGCGATGCGAATACCCATGTCCCGAAGCGCCCGAAGGCTGGTGATGCTGAGCTGCACATTCTCCATGATCAGGCTCTCGGTAATTTCCAGTTCAAGTCCGGCCACCGCCTGTTCGTCACCACCGACCGCCTGCCCAACATCAGCGATGAAGCCCTGATGGCGCAATTGCAGCGGTGAAACATTGACGGCGATGGGAACCGCAGGCAGGCCCGCAGCGCGCCAGCGCAGGTAGTCCTTGACAGCCTGGCGCATGGCCCACCGACCCACCTCATGGATCAGGCCGGTTTCTTCAAGGATCGGGATGAACCGGTCCGGCGGCACCAGCCCGGTGCGCGGATCATTCCAGCGAATCAAGGCTTCGGCGCCCGTCAGCTTGCCGCTCACCAGATTGACCTTGGGCTGGTAATACAGCACAAATTCTTCACTGTCCAGCGCTTGCCGCAACTGGTTTTCCAGGATCAAATTGCCCAACCCCGACTCGGTCATCGACGGCGTGTAATACAGGTAGCGTTGACCGCTCGCCTTGGCTTTTTTGAGCGCCGCCTCGGCATTCTTGAACAAGGAGTCGGCTTCGGAGCCGTCTTTGGGGAAAATTGCCACGCCCAACTTGAGTGAGATCCGGAAAACGGCGTCATTCAGGCGGAACGGATGTTTGACAAAGGCGTCAATCCCATTCTCGACAAGCCGCGTCAAATTACCCTCGGGCTTGACGACCGGCATCACCAGGGCGAAATGGTCAGGGCCCACGCGCGCCAACAGATTGACGTCGTCCGCCGCGTTGTGCGTCATCCATTGCGCCACCTGTTGCAGCAGCTCGTCGCCCACCGCCCGGCCAAGGCTGTCGTTGATGTTCTTGAAACGCTCCAGGTCAACCAGAAACAAGGCGAGCTGGTGCCCGCCACTGACCGCGCTGCGCATGAACTGCGCCACCCGTTCCAGAAACAGGCTGCGGTTGGCAAGGCCGGTGAGCACATCGTAGAAGGCGAGGTAATTGAGCCGCTCCTGCTTGTCAAGGTGATCCACCGAAAATGCGATGTCGCTGGCCAGCTCGGTCAGCAGCTTCAGTTCTTCTTCCTGAAAAAAACCGATTTCACCGGCGTAGAGCGCGAGAACACCAACGGCCTCATTGGCAACGATCAGCGGCAGCACAGCCATCGAGAAAACACCGGAATCGGCGTACTTCGTGCTGAACAGCACCTGGGAGTCGTTTTGCGAATCGTTGGACACGATGGCTCTTTTTTCACGCATCGCCCGCACACCCATGGTTTTGGGGGCTTGCTCGGCCGAGGCGAGAATGTTTTGGATGGCTTTCAGCAGCGCCTCATCCTTGCCCTGAGTGGCGATTGGAACCAGCCGCTTGGTTGCCGGATCCACGACCGCGATCATCGCCATGCGAAAACCACCGACATCGACCGCAACCCGGCAGGCGTCCCTGAAGAGTTCGTCGCGGTCGCTCACCCGCACAATCAAGGCATTGATGCCGCTGAGCACGGCGTAAACGCGGTTGAGGCGCTTGACCGTGCGTTCTGCCAGCCTGCGTTCGGTGATGTCTTCACCGATGCTCGCCACGCCGATCACAGCACCAGCGTCCGCCAACAGCACGGTGTTGTTCCAGCGAATCAGCCGACGCTCACCGGTTCGGGTGAGAATTTCGTTCTCATCATGCATGGCTTCGGGAACGCCGGCGAGGATGTCCTGGAACTGGGTTTCTTTCAAGTGATGAAGTTCAGGCGCTATGAAAAGCGCGAACCAATCACGCCCGATCACTTCATCGAATTGCCATCCGGTCAGGCGCAGCAGGTAGTCATTGCAATACGTGATCCTGGCATCGCGATCGAGCATGAGAGAAACGAGCTGAACGTTGCTGAGCATGTCGCTGAAGCGCCGATCGCTTTCACGCAATTTCTGCGCCGCCTGTCTGCGCTCGGTGACATCGCGAATGGTGGCGATTGCCAGCGTGCCATCGTTGGTCTCCAGCGGACCCAGGTTGATCTCGACCGGCATTTCGCTGCCGTCTTTGCGCAGCCCGAAAAGCTCCTTGCCTGCACCCATGGGCGAAGTATGCGGCTGCGCAAAAAAGTGGCTTCTGTTTTCCGGATGTTGGCCACGAAAGCGTTCCGGCACGAGCATCTCGATCTTCTGCCCCACCATTTCCGACCGAGTCCAACCAAACAGTGTGACCGCCTGCCCGTTGACCAGCACGATTTCGGCATCGCGGTTGACGATCACCATCGCGTCGGGCGCCGACTCCAGCAGGTCCTTGAACTTCTGTTCGGACTCCTTG
>JAABQE010000217.1 GCA_011391655.1 Hydrogenophilales bacterium | reverse complement strand
TCTGCTGTGCCGAGCCCATGCTGCCGTGTTGACCACTGCCCTGGCCACTCATCTGGCTGGAGCCCATGCCGCCGCCCTGCCCACCACCCATGCCGCCCCCTTGGTTGCGGGCGTGAGCGTCAAGCGTTGCGCCCAGTGCGATGAGGGCGGCGAAAACGGCTGCTGTGGATTTGGCTGATTTCATGATGCGGTTCCTTTGCGTGAATAATGAAAATGGTTACCACCCCGGTTTTGATTCCGCTGGCAGTGGACGCAGTATCCCGGGCAGGGGTTTCCAGCGTCTTACGCAACCGCTACAGGTTGTTACAGGTTGTTACGCGTCGGTTGACGCCGCGTCGTTGCCGGTAAAATCAGCCGCTCGCATTCCGGGCAAGGTGGAATTACATGGTTGCAGACGCAGCGCAACGCATCCTGGTGGTGGACGACGACGCAGCGTTGCGTGAGCTGGTCACGTCCTACCTGGGGGCCAGCGGCTACCAGGTGGAAGGCGTGGGCGACGGCGCCGCCTTCCGTGCCAGCATGGCGCGCCAGGGCGCCGATCTGGTCGTGCTCGATTTGATGCTGCCGGGCGAGGATGGCTTGAGTCTCCTCAAATGGCTGCGTGCCGATGGCGGGCCGCCGGTCATCATCGTTTCAGCGCGCGGTGAGGAGGTAGATCGGGTGGTGGGGCTGGAAGTGGGCGCCGACGATTATCTGGCCAAGCCGTTCGGGCCGCGCGAACTGCTCGCCCGTGTACGTGCGGTGTTGCGGCGCGGGGGCAACAATGAGCCCGCGCCTAGGGAAGCCGAGACACTGTCTTTTGGCCCGTTCCGCCTGGATGTCAGCAGCCATGTCCTGCTGCACGAAGACAGCGAAATTCCGCTGACTTCCGGTGAATTCACCCTGCTGCGTATTTTCCTCGAGCACCCCAACCAGGTGCTGACGCGCGACCACCTCATCACGCTGGTCAAAGGCTACGAACGCACGCCTTTCGACCGCAGCATCGACGTGCGGGTAACGCGCCTGCGCCGCAAGATCGAACCCAATCCCGAAGCGCCGATTTACCTGCGCACCATTTGGGGCGAAGGCTATCTGTTCTCGCCGCGCGGCGAGGGTGCGGCGTGAAACTGCCTGCCCCACATTCACCCCCAGCCAAACCCCGCCCGGCGAAATCACGCCGCTCGCTGTTTCGCCACACGGCGATCACCATCGCGGCAGGCTTGCTGGTGTTTCAACTGGTCTCGGGCGTGGCTATATTCTTCAACATCCTGCTGCCCTTGGCGCATCGTTCGGCCGACGACCTGGCGGCCCTGCTGGTGTTATCCGCGCGCACCTGGGTTGAGTTGCCGGCCGCGACACGCCCCGCGTTTGAGGAGGAATTGAAATTCAGTCACCAGATGGAGTTGACCGAGGTCCATGCGCCTGCTGGTGACGTGGCCGGACATCACCCCTATCTCAACTTTCTGCGGGCGTCGCTCACAACCCGCCTGGATGCTGCACCTGCGCTTCGCGTGACCGAAACAGCGGATGGTTACTTCCATGCGGATATTCCGATGGCGAACCACGTGCTGCGTTTCAGCTTTTCCAAGGATCTGCTACCGCAGCGTCCCGCGTATGCGCTGGCCTGGAGTGCCACCGCGGGTCTCCTGGTCACCCTCATTCTGGCTTGGCTGCTCGCGCGCCGGATCACCGCCCCGGTGGCGCGGCTGACGGATGCCGCGCGCCAGATTGGCAGCGGCGAGCGCCCATCCCGGCTGCCGGAGTCGGGCGAGCATGAGTTGGCCGAACTGTCGCGGATTTTCAACCAGACCGCCGCCCAGCTGGCGGCGCGGCGCGAGAACCAGAGCACGCTGCTGGCCGGCGTCTCGCACGACCTGCGCAGCCCGCTTGCCCGCCTCAAAATGGCGCTGGGCATGCTCGCCGAGGAACGCGACTCGCCCCTGCTCTCCCGCATGGAGCGCGATGTCGGCGAGATGGAAACGCTTATCGGCGCGCAGCTGGAGCTTGCCCGCGCCCAGGAACGCGAGGCTGCCGAGGCGACCGACATCGACGCCTTGCTGAATGAGTTGATCGAGGCCGCCGAGGCGCAATCGCCCGGCCAAACCCATCTGCGTGCCGACGGGCCGCCTTGCCGGGCGGTCATCGCGCCCTTGGCGCTCAGGCGGATTCTCGGCAACCTGCTGGAAAACGCCCTGCGTTATGGCGGGCCGGGGCGGCTGGAACTGGTGCGGCGGCGCTGCGCCGGCTCCCTCCTGATTGGCGTGCGCGACCGCGGCCCGGGCATTCCCGCCGCGCAGCGCGAAGCGGTGTTCCGCCCCTTCTTCCGCCTTGACCCCTCGCGCAATCGCACCACCGGCGGCAGCGGGCTGGGTCTGGCCATTGCCCGCCAGCTGGCCGAAACCCAGGGCTGGAC
>JAABQE010000216.1 GCA_011391655.1 Hydrogenophilales bacterium | reverse complement strand
TTGTGCAGCCCATTGTGGCCTTGTCGGTGGACGATTCGCATCGCCATTGGGAGGTGTTGTTGCGGTTGCGCGCAGCCGATGGCGACTATATCGGTCCCGGCGCTTTCATGTCGGCGGCTGAGCGTTACGGCTTGATGCCGCGTATCGACCGCTGGGTCATCGAGCGTACTTTCAAGACGTTTTCCGCGATGGCGGCCCACGCCGCAACGGATTGCTGCAACGACGTGGTCGCGATCAATCTTTCGGGCGCTTCGCTGAGTGACAGCAGTCTGATCGAGTTTGTGCGCGACATTCAGGCCAGCACGGGCATGCCCTGGAAACGGGTCTGCTTTGAAATCACCGAGACAGTGGCGATCCGCAACCTGCACATGGCGATCAATCTGGTGAATGAACTACGCAACCTGGGGTGTAAGTTTGCGCTGGATGATTTTGGCAGCGGCCTGAGTTCATTTGCCTATCTCAAAAATCTGCCGATTGACTACCTGAAGATTGATGGCAGCTTCATCATGGATATCGTGAATGATCCCGTCGACCGGGCGATGGTTGAAGCGATTCGCGAAGTGAGCCACATCATGGGGGTGAAGACGGTGGCTGAATGGGTGGAGAACGAGGAGACGGCCGATGTGTTGCGCAAGATAGGAATCGATTATGCGCAAGGCTATTTCTTTGGCCGTCCGGGTGCGATCGGGCAATGGTCGGAGAAGTGTGACTCGCTGCAACGGGCGCCCAAGCTGGCAATCGCTCAGGTTTAATGGTTGTTCCGGCTGTGAGGCTGAGCGGTTACGTCGTGAGTCGCCACGTCCGCAATACATCGTAATGCGCGCCATCCGTCTGCAGGTTCGACGCCACTAGCACAAACCCATCGATCATCCAGTTGACCGGCAGGCATTCAAGCGCTGCACCGCCCGGCGCTTTGCGCAGCAGGGTGATATGCGGGGTGTGCGGGCGGGCGTCGAACGGGATGTCCAGCGCGCGTAATTGATCGCGCAGGGCCAGAACCAGGCTTTCAAGCGCGGGTGAGGGCTGGCTCAAGCCCAGCCAGCCAATCCGGTTGTGCGACCAGTGGCCGACTTGATCGAGCTTGAGTTCAAACGCGCCGCTGGGAATGTCCTGGACGCCTTGCAACAAGGCGTCGGTCTGTGCGGCGGGAAGATCGCCAAGAAAGACCAGGGTGATGTGGAGCGTGTCGGCGCGCATGCAGCGGCCACCCCAATGCTGGTGCAGCCACTTGCCGGTTCGGTTAAGCGCGTTGCGGGTAGCGTCGTCCGGCCACAGGGCAAAGAATAGCCGTCGTGTGGCGGGCTTGGCCGGACCCGATTCGATCAGGCCAGTTTCAATCGGGCCAGTTTCAGTCAGCCCGGATTCAGTCACGCTCGATCAGGCATACCGCTTCGGCGGCGATGCCTTCGCCACGCCCGGTGAAGCCGAGCTTTTCGGTGGTGGTGGCCTTGACGTTGACTCGGTCGATGGCAACGCCGAGATCGTCGGCGATGTGGGCCGTCATGCGTGCAATGTGCGGCGCCATTTTGGGCGTCTGGGCAATGATGGTGGCGTCGACGTTGCCCACGCGCCAGCGGCGCTGCTGCAATTGCCCGGCGACGCGGCACAGCAGGATGCGGCTGTCGATGCCGGAAAATTCAGCGTCGGTGTCGGGGAAATGGCGGCCGATGTCGCCCAGCCCGGCCGCGCCCAGGAGCGCGTCGCAAATGGCGTGCAGCAGCACGTCGGCGTCGGAATGCCCGGCAAGCCCAAGTTCATGCGGAATATCGACGCCGCCGATGATGAGTTTGCGGTTGGCGGCGAACGCATGCACGTCGAAACCGTGACCAATGCGGAGGTCAGGCATTGAGTTGCCCCAATATCAGGCTGGCCAGTTCCCTGTCTTGCGGGTAGGTCACTTTGAGGTTGCGGCTGTCGGATTCGACCAGACGCGGCTGCAGGCCGAGTTGTTCGATGGCCGACGCCTCATCGGTGATGTCGCTGCCCGCTGCGCGCAAGGCTTCGATGAGCTTGCCATGGCGAAACATCTGCGGCGTTTGCGCCTGCCACAGGCCTGCGCGCGGCACGGTGGCTTCGGCACGCGCGCCGGATGTCGTGTCGGCAGCAGCGCGCTTCAGGGTGTCGGCTACCGGAACAGCGAGCAGGCCGCCGACCGGGTCGTCTGCCACTTCATTGATCAACTTGCCCAGCACTTCGTCCGATAAACAGGGGCGGGCGGCATCGTGCACCAGCACCCAGTCGTCTGCAGCGCACACGCTGGCCATCGCCTGCAGTCCGTTCAGCACGGTCTCGGCGCGGGTGGCGCCGCCGCAGCGCAACACCTGCAAGCGCTCTTCCCAGCCGCGCCATTCGTAGTTGTCCCACCACGCGTCGTCGGGTGACAGCACCACGAACAGC
>JAABQE010000215.1 GCA_011391655.1 Hydrogenophilales bacterium | reverse complement strand
CCCAAGACCGATTATCAGGGCGTGACCGGGCGGGTGCGGTTTGATGCCAAGGGCGACATCACCGGCGGCGCGGTGACGCTGTATCAGGTGAAAGACGGCAAGTGGGTCACGCTGGAAACGGTCTCCAGCGCTCAGTAAGTCAACGTTCAGGCTGCGCGGGTATTCTGCGCAGCCTCATCCCACATTCCCTTGCGGCACAGTCCGCGCGCTTCGCAGTGTCGGCACACGTTATCGACGCCGCCCGCAGGCAGTGCTGCGCCCGCGGCAATGGCCTCCAGCAGTTCCGGCAAGCGGCGGCAAATGGCGTCGATATCGGTTTCACCGCTGAGCTCAAGCGGAACAACCGGTGTCTCGTTGATCGGCAGATAGGCAGCCGCAGCCTCGGCAAGCCAGGCATAAAACGGCAACTGCACTGCTTCGGCAGGATTTTTGAGCCGGGTTTTCAGGCCTTGTGACGCACCCGTTTTGTAGTCGATGACGCTCAGCGCTTCGCCGCCACTTGCATCGACGCGGCGGTCGACGCGATCCATACGGCCATGCAGGGTGACTTCACCGAGACCTGCCACAGCGAACGGCATGTCGAATGCGGTTTCACCCGACTGATAGCGCCAGCCCTGGTTCACGCTCGCCAGCCAGGTGTCAATGTAGGCGGGCTGAATGCTGGCCCAGCGCTGCGCCCAGACCGTCGCGGTATACGCCGGGAGCGCCTCGAATTCTGCGGCTGACAGCGCACCCAGGCTCGCCAGTGCGGCGGCGCGCTCGGCTGGCGGCTGGCTGTCATGAAAGGTTTTGAGGATGCGGTGCAGAGCGTTGCCGTAATCACTCTTGTCGAGCGCGTCGTCGGCCTTGTCAAGTTCGTGGATGCCGAGCACGCTTTTGACAAAAAACCGGTACGGGCAGTCGAGCAGGGTTTGGTAAACGGTGGGCGAATAACGCTGCGGTAACTGCGCCGCCAGCACACTCGGTGCAGCCTGCGCACAGGCTGCAGGCAGCGGGCTGGCACAGGCAGGTGGCTCGGCGCTGGACTGTTCGGGCAGCGGGCAGCCCCATGCGGCCAGGTGCAGGGCCTGCAAGCGCAACACCAGCGGCGAGGCGGGGTTGGGCTCGTCATTGTGCCAGGCTTGCCAGCTCATCAGCGTGTCGCCCTGACTCAATAGCTGGATCAGATCCGTGGTGGCTGCAGCGGCCTCTGCAGCAGCGGTCGGCAAGCCGAGTTGCGCGCGGGTGGACTGGCTGAACAAACCCGGCGCCGGATAAACCGGCAGGTGGCGGGCGTCGGCGCCAATGAGCGCGACCGCTTCGAACACGCGCCCGCGCGCGGCGGGCAGCGAGGTCAGCACAATCGGACTGGCGACGCTGGCATCGATAAAGCTCGCCGATTCCAGCGCGAGATTGAGCCAGCGCCGCCATTCGCCCAGGCTGTATTTTTCGCTGTCGTCCGCGAGGTCGTGGCGCAGGTTGTCGAGCGTGTCGAGCACTCGGGCGCCGGCAGCATCGGCTTTCAACGAGACATCGAGCAGGGCAAGGCTGTCCAGCAGCCGGGTAAGCCAGACCGCCAGCGGCGCACGCGTCTGGGGGAAGTTTTGGCGGGCACCAAACAACGCCACCATCCAGTGCGGCAGCGCACCGAACAGGCTGTGCGCCAACCGCTGGATATCCGCCATCCCCTGCGCGACTCCCTGCCGCCGCATGGCGAGTTCGAGCTGCATGACCTGGTCCTGCCGCGCGGGCAAGTCGCCCAACACGAAAGGCGATTTCAATAAATCGAGCAATTCAATATGCGGAAAATCGCTTGCCACGCATTCGAGCCAGCGATCGATGACAGCGGCAGCCGCCGTGGTCGATAGCGTCCAGCCGGTTTCGTCTGCAACCAGCACGTCCATACGCTCGAGCAAGGCACGCACGCGGCGCGCGGTTTCGCGGTCAAGCGCGATCAGCGCCAGGTCGCGCTTGCCGTCGTTGAGCTGTGCTGCCACCCAGGCAGCAATCGCGCGTGCTTCAGCCTCAAGATGCGGCGCAGGACTCAAACTGAAGCGCGCGCGTAGCGGCGTGTCGGGGTAAGCACTTGCCAACGCGCGGGCACGCACCAGAACGGGCGGCTCGCTGCTTTGCCAGGCTTGATGCAGGGTCTGCGTCAAGGCATCCTGCTCAGCGACCAACTCAAACTGCGTGACCGCAGTGTGCTCAGCGCAACGCACGAGAAACTGTTGCTCGACCGCAGTGAGGGTGCCCAGGGCATAGCCATAAAGCGGGCGCGGGGCGACAGCCAGCTGTGTCAGCAAGCGCTCGAGCGCCGCCGCATACCGCGCCTGTGGATCGTGGCCGCCGGTGTTGAGCGCCTGCCAGACCGCCTCGATCAGCACCGTCTCGCGGTCAAGCACATCGGCGTGCAAGGCAC
>JAABQE010000214.1 GCA_011391655.1 Hydrogenophilales bacterium | reverse complement strand
CGCGCTCTCCCGCAACGGGAGGGCGAACTATACCGAAGAAGCATGGGACCGGCTAGCCTTGGGCGTGATCTTGCCCATTCAATACGTGAGCTTCAAATCAAAGCCCATGGGCACCACGTTTCGAATGGTCAACGGCAAACTCAAGGGCTGCTCGCTGCGTGGCAGGATGCCGGCAGCAATGCGCTGCGGGTCGCCAAGGTATTCACTGGGCGCAAAGCTGCGCCGGGCCAGCGGGCGCTCACGCTGATCGGTCAGGGTGAGCACCAGCACCGGCCAGGCCTGGGCATGGCTCGCGCGATTGCCCAGGGTGAGCGTGAGTTTCAGACGACCGCTGGCTTCGGTTTGCAGATCGGACCCGATGATCTGGAGTTGCGCCAGATTTTGCGGCAAGGACAGGGTGCATCCCAGCACAGCGCAAGCCTGTTCAAACGCGGGGCGAACCTGCGGCAGTCGGCTGACCAGGGTGTCGCGCAGGAAATAGCTTGTTTGCGCGATCAGCACGATCAATAACAGCACACTGCTGACTGCCCATACCCAGGATTTGACACGACGCGGCACAGACACCCGTACCGGAGCGATGTCTGGTCGCGACGCGGCGTATTCGATGCGCGCTGCGGGCGGATTGGTTGCGGTGACGACGGGTGCCGCGGCTGGCGCCAGCTCAGCCTCGAATTGCGGCAACGGCCCGGGGTCATCCGGCGCGGGAATATCGGGATCAATGAGGATGATCGAGGGCAGCTCAAGCGCGGCTTCACGCTGGGCGATGCCGCTGGGCTTGGCGGCGGCCTCCTGTGCCGCCTGCCCGATCGCGCGCACCTCATCGGGCGCATGCCTGGTGAACGGAAACGTTGACGGTTGCGGCGCAGCGACGGGCCCGGACTCAAGCTCGGTTCGAGTGCAGGTTCAGGTTCGGATTCGGTCGCCAGCGGCGAGCCGTCTTCCATCAGCAGGCTGGGACAGGCATCGAAGGCGGCGCCGCACACACTGCATTGCACCCAGCCCTGCGCGGCATCGAGCTGATCCGCGCCGATGCGGAACACGCTGGCGCATGCCGGGCAGGCGGTGCGAAAGCTCACTGCTTGATTCCAGACAGGCGCACCCAGCCCTCGTCAAGCGTGGGCGGGTCAAACGCAAACCAGTCGCGATACACCGCCATCACGTCTTCGGCCTGTTCAGCGAGGATGCCGGACAGCACCAGTTGCCCGCCTGTGCGCACGCGCCCCGCCAGCAGCGGCGCCATGCCCTTGAGCGGATTGGTCAGGATGTTGGCAACGACGATGTCGTATTGCCCTGGCGCGAATTCATTAGGCAAACAAAAATGTGCGGTGATCTCGTTAAGCGTGGCGTTATCTTTCGAGGCGGTGACGGCTTGCGCGTCGATATCCACGCCATCCACCCGTGCCGCGCCGAGCTTGACCGCGGCAATGGCAAGAATGCCGGAACCGCAACCATAGTCGAGCAGGGTTTCGCCGCCGCGCACATGTTCGTCGAGCCAGCGCAGACAGAGCCGGGTGGTGGGATGGCTGCCGGTACCGAAAGCAAGGCCGGGGTCCAGCTTGAGGTTGATTGCACTGCTGTCGGGGGCTTCGTGCCAGGTGGGCACGATCCACAAACGCGGCGAAATCGGAATCGGATCAAATTGCGACTGCGTCAGGCGCACCCAGTCCTGCTCGGCGACCGTTTCAACCGTGTATTGCGTGGGGGTAGCAACACCAGCGAGTTTGGCCGCTGCCGCCAGCGTGGCGGCCACATCGGCATCCGCCTCCAGCAGCACGACCGCGACACTGTGCGGCCACAGCTCGGCGGTCGGGTAGTCCGGCTCGCCGAACAGCGGGGTTTCGTCTGCCGTACCCGCGTCAGCGTCTTCCAGCGACACCGACAGCGCGCCCACCTCCATCAATGCATCAGAGAGCGGTTCAGCAGTTTTTGAATCAACGAGGATGCGTAAGGATTGCCAGGGCATGTGTGGTGGGTGGTGAGCAGCAAGCGTGAAGGGTAAGGAGCGGGCGGGATTCTCCGCTCACAGCTAACCGATCAGCTCTTTGCCTCCGCCTTTTCCTCCGCCAGCTTGTGTTCCAGATAATGAATGCTGGTGCCGCCGGCGATAAACGCAGCGTCGTGCATCAAAACCTGGTGCAGCGGGATGTTGGTGTGGATGCCTTCGACCACCATTTCCATCAACGCGCCCCGCATGCGGGCGATGGCCTGGTCGCGGGTGTCGCCATAGGCGATCAGCTTGCCGATCATCGAATCGTAGTGCGGCGGCACGTAATAGCCGTGATAGACGTGCGAATCGACGCGGATGCCGGGGCCGCCGGGCGCATGGTAGTTGGTCAGCTTGCCGGGACTGGGTACAAACGTGGTCGGGTGCTCGGCGTTGATGCGGCACTCAATGGCATGGCCCCTGAAC
>JAABQE010000213.1 GCA_011391655.1 Hydrogenophilales bacterium | reverse complement strand
CGATGCCAGCAGCAGCGTGAAAATGAGGCCGGTGAAATATAACACGCGCGCAAAGGCATCGATTTCGCCCACCAGGTTGAACCACGAGATAAACCCCACGGCTGGAGGTGCGATGAAGATGAACAGCGTCGGCATGAAGCGATCCGGCAGGCTGCCGTGAAAGATCAGGCGGTTGAAAATGATCGCGGTGAGGATCGGCCAGAAGAACAGGCCGATACTGAAGAAGAACCAGGAGATATCGACTGGCGCATGGTGAACGCCCGCAATCGGAATCAGGATGTTGCCCACCACCGGGATGAACCAGGCAGGATTCAAATGGGCGATTTCATACTTGCTGTGATGAATCCAGGATGACAGCACATACAACGTGATGGTCAGGTGCAGCACGCTGCCTGCTGCCCACAGCCAGAAAGAGAGTGCGGGCGCGGTGTGCAGGAAAGCGATCGACAGCAGCAACATGCCGATGGAGAAACTCGGCACAAAAGCCAGCTTCACCGGATGGGTGACCTCACCCAGCACCGCCTGGGGAAACCTTACCAGTTTGGCTGCATAGATCACTGTCAGCAGCACAAACAGCGCAGCGGTGAAGGCGAGCAGGGCGGGGCTGATGGAAAACGGCAGGCTGAAAACATGTTCGGCGCGGCTCCAGGCAATGGTGAAGCCGGCCATGCCCATGACGATGGAGAACCCGGAGACGGGGAAGTTCTTCAGGCGCGAGCCGGACTCCGTAATACCGGGTTCAGTCATGTTCAACTCCGTGCCGCAGGCGTTGGCAACTTTGCACAACGGTGTTCGAAATCGCTCGCCGGTCGGTTGGGTATAAGCGAGCGCACCCTGTACCGCAAACTGGCTGCTTAAGCCCGGTCAGGCCGGCAGCGCAATTTTCTGGTCGGTACTGTATTGATAATCGTGAAAAACCTGCTCGGCGGTGAGCAGCTGATAGCTGCCATCCGGCAGGCGGCGAGTGGTGTCCTTGAGGCGATAGGTGGTCTGGCCGCAGGTCCAGATGTCGAAATTGCGCATGTGGGTGCACAGGCAGGTCTTGTCTTTGACCGAAATTTTTTTCACGCCCGGATGTAGTGCCACTTCGCGGTTATAGGCGTCGATGTAGGCACAGTTGCCCTTGGCGTCGAGCAGGTAACCGTAGGCTTCGCAGTTGGGACGAATGCCGTCGCCGATGCCGGGACTGCCCTTGAGCATGCGCATCGGGTAGCCGGTCGGCGAGATCGTGTTGACATCGATGTCGTCCTCGCTGGCCTTGAAATATTCCTGCTTGATCTTGTCCGGCAGGCCGCATTCCTTGGTGACGGTGAAGCGCGTGGCGACCTGCACCGCAGCCGCGCCCGCTTCGAGGAAGCCGGCGGCATCGCTGCCGGTGAAAATGCCGCCCGCAGCGATCACCGGGATGTCGAGGTGTTCGGCTTTGAGGAACGCCAGCACTTCGCCCAGCAGGGTGCGCAGATCGTATTTCCACCAGTCGTCGATACCGAAACCCAGATGGCCGCCGGCGAGCGGCCCCTCCACCACGATGTAGTCCGGCAGGCGTTGCAGCCGCGCGTTCTTGCGCAGGAACAGCGCCAGCGCGCGCGCCGACGACACGATGATGCCGAGCTTGGCATCGCGAAAACGCGGGTGGTCCTCCATCAGCGCGAACGAGCCGAGGTGCAGGCCGGCGGAAAGCGTAATGCCGTCGATGCCGGCGTCGAGCGCCGCCGACAGCCGCACGCGCAGGGTTTCGCGCGGCGCGTTCATGGTGAGCTTTTCCATGCAGTTGATGAAGATCAGCCCGTCGCCGCGCTTGGCTTCCATGGTTCGCCCCACATGGCTGCGCGTGGCTTCTTCCAGCGTGGGCAGGCAAAACTGCACCGAGGATTTGTCGCTGCTGGCGACGTTGGCCTTGTATTGCTTGAGCTTGGCGCTGACGAATTTGGTGTCAAACCGGGTGTCGGACACGGTCTGCACCATGGCGTCGGAGATATGGCCGATGCCGCCGAGGCGCGCCACTTCCAGCGCCAGTTCTGCGCTCGATATATCCACACCCATGCCGCCGATGATGATCGGAACCAACTCCTGTTTGCCGAAGCGCAGGCGAAAATCATCAACACGTTTCATTCTGATCCTTTGTTTTTTGTTGGCAGGCCTGTCCGGAGCGTGGGCAGGCGACAGCATGCTCTATGGGTTCTGGCCGACGGAATGCCTCGAACAAGGTCTCCGGGAACGCGTTTGGCACCTTGTCAGGCTTCGACCCGCTACCTGAAGGATGAAATTGTATCCGGACGCCGCCCGATTGGCATCGGATTGACTCCGAACGGACTGCTTAAAGTTCGTTGCTTATTTACAACGGACTTCAAGATCTTCTTGCATTTATTAAAAGCTCATTTATATAATCAAGCGAACATGTGATCGATTGATCACATGTGAATCCCGTGCCATCAC
>JAABQE010000212.1 GCA_011391655.1 Hydrogenophilales bacterium | reverse complement strand
TGGCGTGGCAGGCAGCGGTGTCATTAATCAGTCATATTCCTGTCATAGTATGGCTGTCTTTGAAACAGGGCTGGAGTCAGCATGGCTGCGAATATTTTGCTGGTCGAGGACGAACCGGGCATTCAGGAATTACTGAAATTCAATCTTGCACAAGCCGGTCATTCGGTGACGGTGACGGGTGATGCGGAGAATGCGCTCAAATTTCTTAAAAACAGCTTGCCGGATGTGATCCTGCTCGACTGGATGCTGCCTGGCATGTCGGGCATCGACTTGTGCAAGCGCCTGCGCGCGGATGAGCGCTACCAGTCGATTCCGATCATCATGCTCACCGCGCGCGGGGAAGAGCGCGACAAAGTGCTGGGGCTGGATACCGGTGCAGACGACTACATCACCAAGCCGTTTTCACCGCGTGAACTGGTATCGCGCATCAAGGCCGTGTTGCGCCGCCGCGCACCGCAAATGACCGATGAGCCGGTGGAAATCAAAGGCCTGCGACTCGACCCGACCAGCCATCGGGTGCTCGGCAAAGGCCGCCCGCTCGACTTGGGGCCGACCGAATTCCGCTTGCTGCATTTCTTCATGACCCATACCGAGCGTGTCTATTCGCGCGCCCAGTTGCTCGACCAGGTGTGGGGGGACGATGTGTTTGTCGAAGAGCGCACGGTCGATGTCCACATTCGCCGCCTGCGGCTGGCGCTCGAATCCTCGAGCCATTCCGAGCTGATTCAGACCGTGCGCGGGTCGGGTTATCGCTTCTCGGCTGACGTGGGATAATCCGGCCACCGGGGTTTCAAGTGGTGATCGACATGGGTTTCTGGTGGCGTCCGCTCAGCGTGCTGGCCAGCGTATTGCTGGTGGCGTTGATTCTGTGGCTGGCCTCTGGAGCGGTTGCCGCGCTGATGTTTCTGGCGGGGATACAGGCTGTGGTGATGCTGCGGCGGTTGTGGCAGGAATACCGCCTGTCGCGCTGGCTGGAAAACCCCGATGAAGTGACCCCGCCCGATGCCATGGGAACCTGGGGCGATATTTTTTACCGCCTCGAAAAACTGCAGCGCCGTCAGCGTGACAGCCGCAGCGAGCTCTCCAATGCGCTGGAGCAGTTCGAACATGCCGCCCAAGCGGTGCCCGATGGCATGGTCATCCTCAATGCCAGCGATCAAATCGACTGGTGCAACCCCGCCTCACGCAAATACTTGGGGCTCGATTGCGAGCGTGACCGCGGACAGTTCATCCGTTATCTGTTGCGTCAGGCGCATTTTCTGGAGTTTCTCGATGCGGCCGACTACTCGCAGCGACTGGTCTGCAAGTCGCCCCTGAATCGTGAAATCACCCTGTCGCTGCAACTGGTGCCGTTTGGCGAAGCCAAAAAACTGCTGGTTGCGCGCGACATCACCGAGCTTGAACGCGTGGATGCGATCCGGCGCGACTTCATTGCCAATGTTTCGCACGAATTGCGCACGCCACTCACGGTGGTGGGGGGGTTTGTCGAAACCCTGGCCGATGCGCCGATGCTGCCCGCCAGCGAATCGCGTCGCTACTTTGATCTGATGCTCGACAACACCCGGCGCATGCAACATCTGCTGGATGACTTGCTCACCCTGTCGCGGCTGGAAAGCGCTGATCACAACTTGAAGGATGAAGAGATCAACATGCCCGAACTGGCACGGGCGCTTGCGGCGGAAGCCGAATCGCTGAGCGGCGGTCGCCATCGTATCGGCCTCGATATCGCCAGCGACGCCAATCTGCAGGGAAGCCTGCAGGAAGTCCGCAGCGCGCTGGGCAACCTGGTCTCCAACGCCGTGCGCTACACGCCTGAGGGCGGCGACATCAACCTCACCTGGAACCTGCGCAATGGCGAAGGCGTGTTTGCCGTGGTCGACACCGGCGAAGGCATTGCTGCCGAGCACATTCCGCGCCTCACCGAGCGTTTTTACCGCGTGGACCGCAGTCGTTCGCGTGAAACCGGCGGCACCGGATTAGGCCTCGCCATCGTCAAGCACGTGCTCACGCGCCACGGCGCACACCTCGAAATCCGCTCCACTCCCGGTAAAGGCAGCACGTTTGCCGCGGTCTTCCCCGAGGCGCGCCTGGTTGTCGCGCCGCCTTCCGCTACCGTTATTTCGTTTCCAGCGCGGGAGCAAGCCGCCGGTTGAGCGCGTGAGCCAGCTGCGCGCGGTCGGGTGCGGCGTGGCGTTTACCCTGCGCGGTTTTCTGCCCCCACACCGGATTGGGAAAATGCGGGTCGTCGGCAAAACGCGGGATCACATGCCAGTGCAGATGCGGCACCACATTGCCCAGCGAGGCGAGATTGATCTTGTCGGGCTGCATCACCTCACGCAGCGCTGCTTCCGCAGCCCATACCACCTGCATCAACGCCACTTGGTCGGCGGATGACAGGCCGGTCATTTCCTTCACGTGGGCATTCAGTATGACGCGCAGAAA
>JAABQE010000211.1 GCA_011391655.1 Hydrogenophilales bacterium | reverse complement strand
TGCTGGTAGTGGGCGAACCCGACACGCTGAGGACGGACAGGTTGAACGCGCCGAGCAGCGACAGGGATGGGTATTTGTCGGCTTCGGCGACGCCAATTAGCGCAGACTGCGCGGCGAGCTGCATCTCGGCCACCCTGACATCGGGACGCCGCCGCAACACCTCGGCCGGGACGGCGGTCGGGAAGCTGCTGCCAATAGCGGGAATGTCACCGGTGTGCGTCGCCATCTCGGGCAATGGTCCTGGTGGCCGGCCCAGCAGCGCGGCCAGCGCGTTCTGCGCTTGCCGCAGGCTGCTCTCCAACCCTGGAATGCTGGCCAGCGTGCTCAGGTACTGGGTTTTGGCCTGCTGTACATCGAGTTCGGATTCGTTGCCGCTTTTGAACAGGCGCTCGGTGATTTCAAAACTGCGCTTCTGGATGGCCGCATTTTCGTGGGCGATTTGCAGGCGGGCTTCCAGTTCGCGCACGTTGACATAGCGCTCGGCCACCTGCGCCGCCATCAGCACCTGGATATCGTCGTACTGGGCCAGACTGGCGAAATAGCTGGCGTCGGCCGCTTCAATGGCGCGCTTGAACTTGCCCCAGAAATCCAGTTCCCAGCCCAGGCTGAACCCGGCATTGAACTGGCCGGCCTCGACCGTGCTGGTCTGGCCCAGGTTCTCGTCACGGCTGCGCAGCGCGAGCGCGCTGGCGGACAGTTGTTGCAGTTGTGGGTAGAGCGAACTGCCGGCAATGCCCAGTTGGGCCTGCGACTCCAGAATGCGCAAGCCCGCGATACGGACGGAGGCGTTCTGGCGCATGGCCTCATCGACCAGGCTGGTCAGGGCCGGATCGTTGAAGCGGGTCCACCATGGGGTGAGTTCGGCCGGGGCGGCGCCCGTTCCGGCGCCGGGCAGGGCCTGCAGGCTGCTGCTCTGCCAGCCTTCCGGCAACGGCTGTTGTGGCGTCTGGAAATTGGGCCCCACGCTGCTGCACGCCACCAGCCAGTGCGCCGCCGCCACCAGCGCACCTGCCTGAAATAGGCGCCGCAGGCGAAATCCAGTCCAGGCAAGCATCGAATCAGGCAGTCTGGTCTGCTGCCGGATTGGGTTTGGCCGTGGCTTCCGCTTCGCTGGTGTCCGCCACCCAGGCCATGAATAGCTGATAGCCGAGCGCGAGCAGGACAGCGCCCCCGAACATACCGAGAATGCCCGCGGACACCATCCCGCCCAGCGCGCCGAGCAGAATGACCGGCATCGGCGCATCGACGCCGCGTCCCAGCAGCAGCGGTTTGAGGATGTTGTCAGCGGAACCGGAGAGCAGCAGCAGCACCGTGTAGATGACAGCCGGTGTCGTTTCGTAGCTGCCGCCCATCCAGAGGTAGGCGATGGCCGGCAGCGTAATCAGGAGCGCCGGGATTTGGGCAATGCCCAGCACCAGGGCGACCACCGCCAATACGCCCGCATACGGGATGCCGGCGAGGATCAAGACGAGACCAATCAGGATGGCCTGGATCAAGGCCACGCCGAGGACGCCCATCGCGACCGCGCGGATGGTTGCGGTCGACAACGCGGTGAAGCGGTCGCCGCGCTCGGCGCCGACGATGCGACGATGGATCGCACGCATGCTTTCGGCGCCGCCCTCGCCGTAAGCCATGATGATGCCGGCCACGACGAACGAGAACAGGAAGGCCAGCATGCTGCCCCCCATGCCGGCCACTAAGCCCAGAGATGTCCGGGCCAAGTCGCCGATTTTCGGCTGCAGCTTTTGCAGCAGCGCAGGCAGGTCGGTTGCGGCGAGTTGCCA
Source organism: Hydrogenophilales bacterium (assembly GCA_011391655.1). The sequence goes on along the minus strand of JAABQE010000211.1, from coordinate 658 downwards.
GGCCGCATGGAGCTTCTCGCCGACAACCGGCCAGCCCGCCACCGCATCAGGGGGCGCGGGGATCACCAGGGTGTTGTCGCGCAGGCTCTGCACAAAGCTGACGATCGAGTCGGCGAGCGAACTCGCGAGCAGAAAAATCGGGACAACAATCAGAACGATGCCGCTCAAGACCAGCAGCGTGGCCGCCCAACCCTGCTTGCCGCCGAGTTTGCGCGCGATGAGTTGATGCAGGGGATAGAGCGTTACGGCCAGAATCACGGCCCACAGCATCAAGGTGAGGAAAGGTGAAAAAATCTTAAAGCACAACATCACCAGTGCGCCGATAAGGCCGGCCTGGATCAGCACGTCCAGCAATTTTCGCGGCCAGATATTTTCCAGTTCCGGGTTGCTCGACATTTTTATCTCCCTTGTTGCCCATTCAAACGTGAATGCCAGCCGTACTCACTGCAGTGATGGCCGCTGATCGTTGCAAGCAGCGGCGCCGCGTGCCACGTTATGCGAGCTTCATCGGCGCGTCAATGAAATCAGGCGGGGAACCGCGCACTATCGGCATGTAGAGGCGAGATAGTCCGCGCCACGCAGTAAAATTGGAAACAACCAACCGCGACCCGCCCCGACCCCATGTCATCCAGCTTCGAGTCCGCCCATTCTTCGCCTT
>JAABQE010000210.1 GCA_011391655.1 Hydrogenophilales bacterium | reverse complement strand
ATGGATCCTCAATCTTGGTGAGGGTGAGCATGATCAGCGTGCGTTCGCGTGCGATGCTCAACATGGTTTTGGTGAAGTTTTGCTTGCGCATGTGGACGTCGACAACGGTTTTCAGGTTGTCTGTCGTGATGCCTAATTGCCTCAGCCCTATCGTTGTGACGAATAAAATGAGCAGGAGCTGGATGATGAATCCCGCAAGCAGCGCTGCCCCCCAGGCGGCAGGGCGCAGATGGCGTGGCACGGTGTCAGATTGAGCAGGCATGTCGCTTAATCAGGGGTGGGCAGACTTGAGTCAAAGTTGCATTTCATGTCAGAGCGAAGTGGGCGTCGAAATGCAGGGGTTGCCAGTTGGATAAGCAAATTTAATCCTTAACGGTTTTTATAGGCTGAAAATTAGGTGCCGCCTGAATATTTTATGACTGCGCTTTGAACGGACCGTTGGGAATGCCGGTAGTGGGTCAGACAATGCGGCTAAACTCGACCACGGATGTTGCGGCAATAGGCGTTGCGCTGCCATGACGGCGATGCTGGTGAGGTTGGTCAAGCAGAATAACGACATGAGAAAGGAACGAATGATGCCGAAATCGATTAACCCGAGCCCGACTGACTATATCGTCCTCCTGGATGCACTATCCATGGCAGATGTACCCCGTGTGGGCGGTAAGAACGCTTCACTGGGCGAGATGATCGGCACGTTGTCCGGTGCGGGGGTCAAGGTGCCGGGCGGCTTTGCCACCACGGCGAAGGCGTTCTGGGATTATCTCGATCACAACGATTTGCGCGCGCGCATCCAGGCACGGCTGGACACACTCAATGTGACGAACGTGACGGCGCTGGCGCAGGCGGGCGCGGAGATTCGCGCCTGGGTGGAGGCAGCGGCTCTACCGCCCGCGCTGGAGGCAGGATTACGCGCAGCGTATCGCGCCCTCGGCGATAACGTGTCGGTAGCGGTGCGCTCATCGGCGACAGCCGAGGATTTGCCCGATGCTTCGTTTGCTGGCCAGCAGGATACCTATTTGCATGTGAGCGGTGAGGCGGCTTTGCTCGCCCACGTGAAAAAAGTTTTTGCTTCGCTTTACAACGATCGCGCCATCGCTTATCGCGTGCACCATGGTTTTGCGCACGCCGAGGTGGCGCTGTCGGCGGGGGTGCAGCGCATGGTGCGTTCGGATCGTGCGAGCGCGGGTGTGATGTTCACGCTCGATACCGAATCGGGTTTCCGCGACGCGGTGTTCATTACCGCTGCGTATGGACTGGGCGAGACCGTGGTGCAGGGCTCGGTCAACCCGGACGAATTTTATGTGCACAAGCCGATGCTGGCGCAGGGGTTTCCCGCCGTGGTGCGGCGCGAACTGGGCGAAAAGGCGATCCGCATGGTGTGGCGCGACGGTCATAATTTGATCGAGGACACCCCGCTTGAACTGCGTCGGCAGTTTTCCCTGACCGATGCCGACGTGCTTGAGTTGGCGCGCCATGCCATGACGATCGAGAACCACTATGGCCGGCCGATGGACATCGAGTGGGCAAAGGACGGCGAGACCGGCGAGCTGTTCATCGTGCAGGCGCGGCCGGAAACGGTGAGGACGCGTGTCCACGGCGGGGGCGAACATTACACCTTGGAAACGACCGGTGAGGTGCGCATCAGCGGCCGCGCCATCGGCCAGAAAATCGGCTCCGGTGCAGTACGGATTGTTGCCAGCCCTGCACAAATGAGCCGGGTGCAAGCGGGCGACGTGCTGGTGACCGACATGACCGACCCTGACTGGGAGCCGGTCATGAAGCGCGCTGCGGCGATTGTCACCAATCGCGGCGGGCGCACCTGTCATGCGGCAATCGTGGCGCGCGAACTCGGTATTCCCGCCGTGGTGGGCACGGGTGAGGCGACGACAGTATTGAAGGATGGCGAGGTGGTTACGGTGTCGTGCGCCGAGGGCGACACCGGTCTGGTGTACGCCGGCAAGCTGGCGTTTTCGGTGGAAACGCTGGCGAGCGAGAGCCTGCCGCCGCCGCCGGTCAAACTGATGATGAACGTCGGCAATCCCGAGCGCGCGTTCGAGTTTGCGCAGATCCCCAATCACGGGGTCGGCCTCGCGCGGCTGGAATTCATCATTGCGCGCATGATCGGCATGCATCCGCTGGCATTGCTGGAATACGCCAGCCAACCCCCCGCCCTGCGCGACGAAATCGATCTGCGTATCGCGGGCTATGCCGACCCGGTATCCTTTTACGTCGACAAACTGGCCGAGGGCATCGCCACCCTGGCAGCGGCGTTCTGGCCGCAGCCAGTGATCGTGCGGTTGTCCGATTTCAAAACCAACGAATACGCCAACCTGCTGGGAGGCGCTCGCTACGAGCCGAAGGAAGAAAACCCCATGTTGGGTCTGCGCGGCGCGGCACGCTACGTGTCAGCTTTGTTCCGCCCGGCGTTTGAACTGGAATGCCGCGCGCTGAAGCAAGTGCGCGAGAAACTAGGCTTAA
>JAABQE010000209.1 GCA_011391655.1 Hydrogenophilales bacterium | reverse complement strand
GGTTGAGGCTGCTGCCGAGACGCTTGTTGTGTTCGGCCGCTTCGGCATCGCTGTGGATGTAAAAGCGCTTTTTGCCGCTGCCGGTTTTGCCGTAAGTTTCGAACAGCTCGGCCAGCTTGGCGAAGTGGTTGGACTGCGGGCCAAAATGGCTGAACGACATGTTGCCTTCGGCCTCGGCCTTTTTGACCGCTTCCTTGAAATCAACCCGTGACAGGCTGTGGAAGCTGTCGCCTTCGATCACGGCTGCATTGATTTTTTCACGGAAAAAAATGTGCTCGAACGCGCGCTTGACGGTGGTGGTGCCGGCGCCGGACGAGCCCGTGACCGCAATGACGGGATGCTTCTTGGACATGCTGGGACTCCCTGATGGATGGGTAAGTAGGAATTAAGCGAAACCGTAGCATTTTACCTGCAAGAGGTAGGCCGTGGTAGTAGAGGCGCTAAAGCCCCAACAACCGCGCACTACCTTTGGAGGGCGGGGCTTGTCACCCGCGCGGAAAGCTCCGGTTTGCCGGCCTTACATGGAAAATTCGAGTCGTTCGTCCAGCTTTTTGAGTGCGGCAGCAGCGCAGGCGGCATCCTTCTCGCCGCCGGGCGCGCCGGACACACCCACCGCGCCGATCAGGCTGCCGGCGGCACGAATGGGCAGCCCGCCTTCCATGACGATGAGGCTATCAATATGGTTGAGTTCGGGACGAATGTCACTGCGCGCCGCCCGGAATTCGCCCGTATCAATCCCCGACATGATGGCCATGCCGGCCTTGCGCTCGGCGATTTCCAGCGTGTGGCGCGCCGCCAGAGTGTCTCGTAGCGCGGCCTGCACGTTGCCGGCGCGATCCAGCACGACGGCCGATACGGTGTAGCCGTTCAGCCGACACGCTTCGACCGAGGCCATGGCGATATCGCGCGCCAGTTCCAGGCTGATCTGCTTGACCGGCAATATATCGGGCTGGGCAGCGATGGCGGGTGAGGAAGCGGCAAGCAGGACAGCGAAAAACAACGATTTCATGGTGATCTCCTTTTGCGTGTTCAAGGATAGAGATTGGTCACGCGATAGCCCCGTTTTTCCAGCAACGCGGGCAGGCCATCGTGTCCCGTGAGATGAAGCGCACCGACAGCCACGAACGGAGTACGGCCGTCGCTGAGCATCTGGTCGATTTTATCCGTCATGCGCTGGTTGCGCTCGGTGAACAGCTTTTGCTTCATCCAGTGCGCGGAGCGCGGCGCGTATTGATACGACTTGACGGTGATCTGCTGCAGCGCCGCCGCATCGCCGGCGAGCCAGGCGTCGATGAGCGACTTGGTGTCCGCCTGCATGTCCTGCATTTCCAGATAGCCGAGCGATTCGTCGAGATAAACGAGCTGGTCCTGCAGCGGGATGCCGTCGAACAACTGGAACTGGAAGTCGATGCCTTCCAGTTCGGTAACCGGTTTGTTGAGCGCTTGCGCGATGCCGGTGAAATAAAACTCGGTGGCATATTCAAAACCGTATCCCAGCTTTTTCAGGGCGCCCATCGTGAGTGTCAGCGTCGCCAGCCAGGGTTTCAGGGTTTGCAGCGACTCGGGAGGAATATCCAGGGCGTTGAGCTGGGTGTGCAGGCGCTGCTTGAGCGCTGGCGGGAGCGTGCTGTCGAGTGTGGCGGGGGGCAGCAGCGTGGCGTAGCGATGCAAGCCGGCCTGCATCTTGTCGACCTGGCTGGCGTCGAGTTCCAGTACCAGCTCACTCGACTGCACCATCGCCTGCGTGGTGGCGAGGTCCAGCGGAAAAAAGTCCGCCTTGCCTACGTGGATGGTGCCGTACAGATACGCGGTTTGTCCGTTCTTGCTGATTGCGTAGAGCAGGCCACGCGGAGGCGCTGCCTGCATTTTCCGCAGCACGTCCGCCGGGGCGGGTTCGGTGGCGGCGGGTGCCGCCGGTGTGGGTGCCGGGGCGAGGATTGGGGGTAATTCACTCTCTGCCCAGACGCCCTGCCATCCGGCCAGCAGAAAAATCAACAGCAAACGGGCGATTCGGTTTGGCATGGGAGCTTTCGAGTAACGCTTTCGAGTGAGGAATGACGCTGCAACAAGTAGGCGGCGGCTGATGGGAGGCTAGGTATAATTGCCGACCGGCATCTCAACCTATTTGAGCAGTTTTCATGCAAGAAAAATACCTTCCCACGGAAATCGAGCACGCCGCGCAGGCGCGATGGACCGCCAGCCAGACCTACCGCGCCAGCGAGACGTCCGATCGCCCCAAATACTACTGTCTGTCGATGTTCCCCTACCCGTCGGGAAAACTGCACATGGGCCACGTGCGCAACTACACCATCGGCGACGTGCTGGCGCGTTACCACACCATGCGCGGCTTCAACGTGATGCAGCCGATGGGCTGGGACGCGTTTGGCCTGCCGGCCGAGAATGCGGCCATCGCCAACAACGTGCCGCCCGCCGCCTGGACCTACGCAAACATCGACCACATGCGCACGCAGTTGCAGGCGCTGGGCCTGGCGATCGACTGGTCGCGCGAACTCGCCACCTGCAAGCCGGATTACTACCGCTGGGAGCAATGGCTGTTCACCCGCCTGTTCGAAAAGGGCGTGATCTACAAGAAAATGGCCACGGTCAACTGGGACCCGGTCGACCAGACCGTGCTTGCTAATGAACAGGTGATCGAGGGGCGCGGCTGGCGCTCCGGCGCGCTGGTCGAGAAGCGCGACATCCCGATGTATTTCTTCCGCATCACCCAGTATGCCGACGAGTTGCTGTCCGGCCTCGATAATTTGCCGGGCTGGCCCGAGCGGGTGAAGACCATGCAGGCAAACTGGATCGGCAAGAGCGTCGGCGTGCGTCTGGCGTTCAAAATCCCCCCCGGCCCCCCTTTGTCAAAGGGGGGCGAGTCGTTGCTGTGGGTGTTCACCACCCGCGCCGACACCCTGATGGGCGTGACGTTTGTCGCCGTTGCTGCCGAGCACCCGCTCGCCACCCGCGCGGCGCAGGATAATCCCGCGCTCGCCGCCTTCATCGCCGAATGCAAGCAGGGCAGCGTCGCCGAAGCCGACATGGCGACGATGGAAAAAAAGGGCATGGACACCGGCTTAAAAGTCACCCATCCGCTCACCGGCGAATCGATTCCGGTGTGGATCGGCAACTACGTGCTGATGAGCTACGGCGACGGCGCAGTGATGGCGGTGCCGGCGCACGATGAGCGCGATTTCGGCTTTGCCCGAAAATATAATTTGCCGATCAAAGCCGTGATTGCGCTTTCGTCCTGGCAAGGCAAGGCAATGGGTAACGAGAGCGGTTCTTTCGGAGAGGGGTCATTGAAACGCTCATGGCCAGTGCTTACCTGCAAAGCGGACGAGGCATCGCTTGACTGGTTTGCGTGGGACCCGGTTTTTGCTGAACCTGGCGTCTGCGTCAACTCCGGCAAATACGACGGACTGAACCACGTTGATGCTGTGAATGCCATCGCCGCCGACCTCGAAGCGCTTGGCCTCGGCGAGAAGAAAACCCAGTTCCGCCTGCGCGACTGGGGCATTTCGCGCCAGCGCTACTGGGGCTGCCCGATCCCGATCATCCACTGCGACACCTGCGGCGACGTGCCGGTGCCGGCCGAGCAATTGCCGGTGGTATTGCCGGAGGACGTGGTGCCCGACGGCTCCGGCAACCCGCTCAACAAGCGCGCCGATTTCGTCAACTGCGCGTGCCCCAAGTGCGGCGCACCAGCGCGGCGCGAGACCGACACCATGGACACCTTCGTCGAGTCGTCGTGGTACTACGCGCGCTACGCCTGCCCCGATTTTGACGGCGGCATGCTCGATGCGCGCGCCAACCAGTGGCTGCCAGTCGACCAGTACATCGGCGGCATCGAGCACGCGATCCTGCATCTGCTGTACGCGCGCTTCTTCCACAAGCTGATGCGCGACGAAGGCCTGGTGACCAGCGACGAGCCGTTCCAGAACCTGCTGACGCAGGGCATGGTGATCGCCGATACCTACTACCGCGAAGACGCCAGCGGCACTTGTGCCCTTCAGGGTAAAAAGACCTGGTTCAACCCGGCCGACGTCGAGTTGCGCGACGGCGTTGCGACGTGCAAAACGGACGGTGCGCCGGTAGTCGTCGGCGGCACCGAAAAAATGTCGAAGTCGAAGAACAATGGCGTCGACCCACAGGCACTGATCGACCTGTACGGCGCCGACACCGCGCGCCTATTCACCATGTTTGCCGCGCCGCCGGAGCAAAGCCTGGAGTGGTCGGACGCCGGGGTGGAAGGCGCGCACCGCTTTTTGCGGCGCTTGTGGAAGGCCGGCTATGAGCACCTGCAGACAGGCGCGGTGGCCGCCTACGCGGCTGGCGAGTTGAGCGATGCAGCCAAATCCCTGCGCCGCCAGTTGCACCAGACCATCCAGAAGGTCAGCGACGACATCGAGCGCCGCAAACAATTCAATACGGCGATTGCGGCGGTGATGGAGCTGATGAACGCACTGGCCAAACTGGAAGGCGACAACGCCACCACGCGCAGCGTGCGGCAGGAAGTGCTGGAAGCTGCCGCCGCCCTGCTCGCGCCGATGGTGCCGCACATTGCCGAGGCGCTCTATGCCGAACTCAAGCCGGGTGCGGCCATGACCTGGCCGACGGTGGATACGGCCGCGCTGGTGCAGGACGAAATCGAGTTGATGCTGCAAGTGAACGGCAAGCTGCGCGGGCAGATCCGCGTGGCCGCCACCGCCGACAAGGCCAGCATCGAAGCCGCCGCGCTGGCGAGCGAAGCCGTACAGAAATATCTCGACGGCCAGCCACCGAAAAAAGTGGTGGTGGTGCCGGGCCGTCTGGTGAACATCGTCGTATGAACCGCCGCCTGTTCCTCGCCCTGGTTCCCGCTGCGCTGGCCGCAGGCTGTGGCTTTCGGCTGCGCCGTTACGACGGCTTGCCGTTTGCCACGCTGTACATCGATGCGCCCGCCGGCAGCCCGGTGGTGCTACGCCTGCGATCGATGCTCGCAACCGACAAGACCACCACGCTGACCGCGACTGCGGCTGAAGCCGAAGCCGTGCTCAAGATCACCCAGGAAGAACGCATCAAGACCATTCTCACCCTGAGTGGTGGCGGCCGCGTCTCCGAGTATCGGGTCACGCTCAAACTGCGCTATTCCGTCAACGGCAAAGATGGGCGCGTGCTGGCCGAGCCCGAAGATCTTGAGCTGAATCGCGCGATGACGTACGACGATGCGCTGCTGCTGGCCAAGAGCGCCGAAGAGCAACTGCTGTATCGCGACATGGACGACAATGCCGCGTTGCGGATCGTGCGGCGCATGCAGGCCCTCAAACCCGCCGCCGATAAGTGAACATTGCAGCCGAACGTTTGCCCGACCAACTGAGCCGTGGCCTCGCCGCGCTCTACGTGGTGGTGGGCGACGAGCCGCTGGCGGCGCAGGAGGCGAGCGACGCCATCCGCGCGGCGGCACGCGCGGCCGGGCACAGCGAGCGCAATGTCTACACTGTGCAGGGGCGCTACAACTGGCAGGGCATTTTTGCCAGCGGCGACAATCTGTCGCTGTTCGCCGAACGCCGCCTGACCGAAATCCGCATTCCCTCCGGCAAGCCCGGCGTCGATGGTGCCAAGGCGCTGGAGGCCTACGCAGCCAAACTGCCCGCCGACACGCTCACCCTCATCAATTTGCCGGGAATGGACTGGAAAGCCATGCAAAGCCGCTGGTTTACCGCGCTGGCCAAAAGCGGCGTGGTGGTCGAAGCGCGGCCCATCGACCGCAGCGCCCTGCCCGACTGGATCGACCGCCGGCTGGCCAAACAAGGCTTGCGCGCCGAGCGCGCCGCGCTGGCGTTTCTGGCCGATCAGGTGGAAGGCAACCTGCTTGCCGCGCAGCAGGAAATCGACAAGCTCGCCCTGCTGTTGCCGCCGGGCGCGGTGACGCTGGCCGATGTCGAACATGCAGTGGTCGATGTCAGCCGGCTGGAAGCCGACGCGCTGGCGGATGCCTTGTATGCCGGCGACAGCGCGCGCTTTGCGCAGATCGTGGCCGACCTCAAGGACAGCGGCGAAGCTGTGCCCGCCATCCTGTGGCAGGTGTCGGCGGCGGTACAACTGCTGCTGCGGTTAAAATTGGCGGTGGCGCAGGGCGACAGCCTGCCCGGCGTGATGCGGACCTTGTGGGGCCGCGACAAGCAGCGTGCGCCGCAAATCGAGCGGGCGCTGAAACGATTGAGCCTGAGCCGGGTCGAATCTGCACTGGCCGATCTGGCACTGATCGACCGCCAGGCCAAAGGGCTGGAGCGGGTAGGCGACCCCTGGGACACCCTGCTGCGCGTGGGCATGACGCTGGCTGAACCAGCACGTAATGGAAAAAATGATGGACGTTAAAAGCGATGGACATTAAAAACTACATGCAAACGGTGGGCAAACAGGCGCGCGACGCTTCGCGTGCGATTGCCCGCGCCGACACCAACCAGAAAAACCGCGCGCTGCTGGCCATCGCCGCTGCGATCCGGCGCGATGCAGCCAAGCTGCTGGACGCCAATGCACGCGACATGGAGCAGGCGCGCGCCAGCGGGCTCGACGCGGCGCTGCTCGACCGCCTGCAGATCAACGATAAGGCGGTCGCGGGCATGGCCGAAGGGCTGGAGCAGATCGCCGCGCTGCCCGACCCGGTCGGCGAAATCACTGACCTCAAATACCGCCCTTCCGGCATCCAGGTCGGCAAGATGCGGGTGCCGCTCGGCGTCATCGGCATCATTTACGAGGCGCGTCCCAACGTCACGGCAGATGCGGCCGGGCTATGCCTCAAATCCGGCAACGCGGCGATCCTGCGCGGCGGCTCCGAGGCGCTGCATTCGAACCAGGCGGTCGCTGCCTGCGTGCGCGAAGGCCTCGCTGCCGCAGGGCTGCCCGACACGGTGGTACAGGTGGTCGAAACCACCGACCGCGCCGCGGTGGGCGAACTCATCACCATGAAGGATTACGTCGATGTGATCGTGCCGCGCGGCGGCAAGGGCCTGATCGAGCGCATTATGGGCGAGGCGCGGGTGCCGGTGATCAAGCACCTGCACGGCAACTGCCACGTCTATGTGGACGACCGCGCCGATCTGGCCAAGGCAGTGAAGATCGTCGAAAACGCCAAGACCCAGCGCTACGGTACCTGCAACACAACCGAGTCGCTGCTGGTAGCGCGCGGCGTGGCCGCCACCGCGCTGCCCGAAATTGGCCGCATGCTGGCGGGCAAGGGCGTCGAGATGCGCGGCTGCCCCGAGGCACTGGCGATCCTGCAGGGCGCTGGCATCGCGGCTGACAAATTGAAAGCCGCAGTCGAAGCCGACTGGACCGAGGAATATCTCGGCCCCATCATCGCGATCAAGGTGGTCGACGACATCGACGCCGCCATGGCGCACATCAACACCCACGGCTCGCAGCACACCGACGCCATCGTCACCGAGGACTACGGTCGTGCGCGGCGCTTCCTGCGCGAAGTCGATTCGGCCAGCGTGGTGGTCAATGCCTCGACCCGTTTTGCCGATGGCTTCGAATACGGCCTCGGCGCGGAGATCGGCATTTCGACCGACAAGATCCATGCACGCGGCCCGGTCGGCCTGGAAGGGCTGACCAGCCAGAAGTGGGTGGTGCTGGGAGATGGCCACGTGCGCGCATAAGCAATGCAGCCAATCGGCGTCTTTGGCGGCACCTTCGATCCGATTCACTTCGGCCATTTGCGGCTGGCCGAGGAAATGGCGGAGGGGCTCGGTTTGAGCCAGGTACGGTTCATCCCCGCCGGGCAGCCACCACACCGGGGGGCGCCGCGCACCGCGGCTGTCCACCGGCTGGAAATGGTGCGCCGCGCGGTTGCCGGCAACCCGCGCTTCGAGGTGGATGCGCACGAAGTAGAGCGCCCAGACCCAAGCTATACAGTCGATACGTTGACTGCGCTGCGCGCCGGACTGGGCAATGAACAACCGCTGTGGCTGCTGCTGGGCGCGGACGCGTTTGCAGGATTGCCGGGCTGGCACCAATGGCGGCAGCTGTTCGCGCTGGCCAATATCGTCGTCGCCACGCGCCCCGACACAGCAGGAATCCAGACCGGCAATCTGCCGGAGGAGTTGAAACAGGAACTATCGCAACGCCAGGTGCAAAATGGGTCGGCTACGGGCCCCGCTGGTGCAGTGGTATTGCAGAACATGACGGCGCTGGACATTTCAGCTACCCGTATCCGGACCACCCTGGCACGGCAAGACAGCGCACGTTATCTGCTGCCAGACGCTGTGCTCGACTACATTCATCAACATCAACTCTACACACACCCATGAAAATTGAAGACAAGATCAAACTGATCACCGCCGCGCTTGAAGACGTCAAGGCGCAAGACATCACCGTGCTCGATACCAGCAAGCTCACCGCACTGTTCGAGCGCATGGTCATCGCCACCGGCACCTCCAACCGTCAAACGCGCGCGCTCGCCGACCACGTTCACGTCAAGGTGAAGGAAGCAGGCGAATATGTTGGCAACACCGAAGGTGAAGACAGCGGCGAATGGGTGCTGCTGGATCTGGGCGATGTCATCGTGCATGTGATGCTGGCCGCCACGCGCGCGCACTACAACCTGGAAGAACTGTGGGGAGCGGCCGAAGCGGCGCGCAACCGGCACCTGATTCCACCTGCGTGAAACTGCATCTGCTGGCCGTCGGCCACAAAATGCCGGGCTGGATCAACTCTGGTTACGACGACTATGCGCGACGCATGCCACCCGATCTGCCGCTGCTGCTGACCGAAATCAAGCCTGGCCATCGCGTGGCAGGCGAAGACGGCGCACGGGCGCGGCAACTCGAGGCCGAACGCATCCTCGCCGCATTGCCTGCGGGCTGCGTGCCGGTGGTGCTCGACGAGCGTGGCGGGCAGGTGACGACCCGCGAACTGGCAGGCTGGCTGCAAGGCTGGATGGCGGAAGGCGTGTCGCCTGCATTTGTCATCGGCGGCGCAGACGGGCTCGACGACAGCGTCAAGACGCGTGCGGTCAAACTGCTTGGACTCTCAAAACTGACGATGCCGCATGCGCTGGCGCGGGTGATGCTGGCCGAGCAATTGTATCGTTCCGTGTGCATAATCAAGGGACACCCCTATCACCGGGATTAAGCGAGGGTTAAAGGCTCACCATGTTGGTTGATAAACGCATCTATCTGGCTTCGCAATCCCCCCGCCGACGCGAGTTGCTCAAACAGCTCGGCGTGTCATTTGATGTCCTGCCCTTGCGCGCGGTGGCGGGCCGCATGGACGTCGTCGAAATCCCGCAAGCAGGTGAAACCGCACCCGACTTTGCGCAACGCATGGCCATCGAAAAAGCCGCGTGCGGCTGGCGTGCAGTGGACGCGCGCCATGTGCTGCGCTTCCCGGTGCTGGGCGCGGACACCGTGGTTGAGCTGGATGGCCTCATTCTCGGCAAACCGGCTGATCGCAGCGAGGCCGAGGCCATGCTGACGCGCCTGTCCGGCCGCCTGCACCTGGTACACACGGCCGTGGCGATCAAGCAGGAAGAGCGGATAGAACAGTGCCTGTCGACCAGCCTGATCCGCTTTGCCGAACTCAGTCCCCTCATCATCACCCGCTATCTGGTGACGGGTGAATACGTCGGCAAAGCGGGCGCCTATGGAATCCAGGGGCGTGCCGGCGCGTTTGTTGAACATCTCGACGGCAGCTACAGCGGCGTCATGGGTTTGCCGTTATATGGCACTGCTGTTTTATTGAGAGCTTTCGGTTTCGCCGTCTGAACGTGCGATCCCACCCATCATGAGCGAAGAAATCCTCGTCAACGTCACACCGCAGGAGACCCGGGTTGCCGTGCTGCTTCTCGGTTCGGTGCAGGAACTGCACATCGAACGCGCACAGTGCCGCGGGCTGGTCAGCAACATCTACATGGGGCGCGTGGTGCGCGTGCTGCCGGGGATGCAATCGGCTTTCATCGACATCGGTCTCGAGCGCGCAGCGTTCCTGCACGTGGCCGACATCTGGGAGGAGCGCCACGGCAGCGAACCCGAGCGGCCGATCGAGCAGATCCTGCACGAAAGCCAGTCCATCATGGTGCAGGTGATCAAGGATCCGATCGGTACCAAGGGTGCGCGCCTGTCGACCCAGATCAGTTTCGCCGGGCGCTATCTGGTCTATCTGCCACAGGAAACCCACATCGGCATCTCGCAGAAAATCGAAGGCGAAGAAGAACGCGAACTGTTGCGGCAAAAACTGCACCAGTTGATGCCGGAGGGCGCCCACGGCGGCTTCATCGTGCGCACCATGGCCGAAACCGCCGAAGACGCCGAAATCGGCGCCGACATCGATTACCTGCGGCGTTTGTGGACCAACATCCAGTCGCGGGTCAATTGCGAGGTGCCCTGCCTGCTGTACCAGGATCTTGATCTGTCGCTGCGCGTGTTGCGCGATTTCGTCAACCGCGACACCAGCCGCATCCTCATCGACTCGCGCGAAACCTATCAACGCATGGCTGAGTTCGCGCAGAACTATACCCATGCCGTATTCGACAAATTGCAGCATTACAGCGCCGACCGCCCCCTGTTCGACCTGCATGCCATCGAGGACGAAATCGCCAAGGCGCTGGGACGCCGGGTCGATCTCAAATCCGGCGGCTACCTCATCATCGACCAGACCGAGGCGCTCACCACGGTGGACGTCAACACCGGCGGATTCGTCGGCGCACGCAACTTCGACGACACCATTTTCAAGACCAATCTTGAAGCCGCACAATCCATCGCCCGCCAGCTGCGCCTGCGCAACCTGGGCGGTATCATCATCATGGACTTCATCGACATGGACAACGCCGAGCACCAGGAGGCTGTGCTCACCGAACTGAAGAAAACCCTCGCGCGCGACCCCACCCGCACCAGCGTCAGCGGCTTCTCCGCGCTGGGTCTGGTCGAGATGACGCGCAAGCGCACCCGTGAATCGCTCGCGCACGTGCTGTGCGAGCCCTGCCCCACCTGCGCCGGACGCGGCGAAATCAAGACCGCGCAAACCGTGTGCTACGACATCCTGCGCGAGATCCTGCGTGAAGCGCGCCAGTTCGATGCGCGCGAATACCGCATTATTGCCTCGCAAAGCGTCATCGATCTGTTCCTCGACGAAGAGTCCGGCAGCCTCGCCCAGCTCATCGACTTCATCGGCAAGCCGGTGTCGATGCAGGTCGAAACCAGCTATCCGCAGGAGCAGTACGATATTATTTTGCTGTGAGTTGGAAAGGCGTTATCCGCGAAGGGGCGCGAAGTAAAAGCACAGGAATTTGTTGGGTTTCCTTCGCGGCTCTTCGCGACCTTCGCGGATAAAAACATTTCATGCAAACCAGCCATCCCCCTTACTGGCCAACCGCCTGCGCCGAACTCGCCGCTGCCGACCCGGTGATGGCCGCACTCATTGCACGCTATCCCGACGCCATCCTCGCCAATCGCGGCGACGCGTTTCAGACCCTGACACGCGCCATCGTCGGCCAGCAGATTTCAGTCAAGGCCGCCGACAGCGTCTGGGCTCGCTTTGCCGACTACGCACAAACCATCCGTCCCGAACACATCGCCACGCT
>JAABQE010000208.1 GCA_011391655.1 Hydrogenophilales bacterium | reverse complement strand
CAGCTATCACTTCATTGCGACCTTCATTGGCGAGCACCTGGCGTTTCATGCCAGCGCGCTGTCAATCCGCTGAATCCATTTTCTATTCAAGGCAATCCGATGTCCCATACCCGTTCCGATCTGTTTGCCCCCTTCCAGTTGGGCCCGCTCCAGCTGCCCAATCGCATCGTCATGGCGCCGCTCACGCGCAACCGCGCCGGCGCCGGCAACGTGCCGGGGCCCATGAACATCGAGTACTACGTGCAGCGCGCCAGCGCCGGACTCATCATTACCGAGGCCACCTATATTTCGCCGCAAGGCATCGGCTATCCGATGACGCCCGGCATCCACAACGATGTCCAGGTAGCCGGCTGGCGCAACGTTGTCGATGCTGTCCATGCGGCAGGCGGGCGCATCTTCCTGCAGTTGTGGCATGTCGGCCGCATCTCGCATCCCAGCCTGCAACCCGAGGGGGCGCTGCCGGTTGCGCCGAGCGCGATCCAGCCGGCGGGCGAAGCCGTCACTTATCAGGGCATGCAGCGCTACGTCACCCCGCGCGCGCTGGAAACGCAGGAAATTCCCGGCATCGTCGCCGACTACCGGCGAGCCGCCGAAAACGCACTGAAAGCCGGATTCGACGGCATCGAGGTGCACGGCGCCAACGGCTATCTCATCGACGAATTCCTGCGCGACGGCACCAACCTGCGCACCGATACCTACGGCGGCAGCGTCGCCAACCGCGCGCGCTTGCTGCACGAGGTGCTCGACGCGGTGTGCACCGTGTGGCCGTCGAATCAGGTCGGCGTGCGGCTGTCGCCTTCGACCACCTTCAACGACATGCGCGATTCCGATCCGCGCGGCCACTTCGGTGAAATCATCAGCAGCCTCAACCGCCACCGGCTGGCTTATCTGCACCTGATCGAACCGAATGAGGTCGACCGGGCCCACGGGGCGATCTGCGTGCCCAGCCGCGAATTCCGCCCCTTGTTCGATGGCGTGCTGCTGGTCTGCGATGGCTACGACGGTGCCAAGGCGCGGGCAGCGATCGCCGACGGCCACGCCGACCTGGTGGCGTTTGGCAAGCTGTTCATCGCCAACCCCGACCTGCCGGCGCGGCTGCGAGCGAACGCACCGCTCAATGCGCCCGACCCGACCACCTTCTACGGCGGCGACGCGCACGGCTACACCGACTACCCGCGCCTGGAACAGGCATAAGCCCATAACCGGAAACGCTTTCGGCTGGGCGTTCCGGGAAGAACCGGCGGCCGCCATGCGGGAGACTGCCGTTCGCACTGAACGGCGAGGATCGCGCATCCGGCAAACGTTCGGCTAACAGCGCTTCTGCGACTGGGCGCACGACCCCATGGATCAGCCGAGGTTTTCCCGCACGGCGACTTGTGCTCAAATCACGGTCTACCGGATGCGCACAGCGCGCCGGCGGAGCGAGACCGCACAATATCTATAACAAGCCCATGAATATTTCCGTCAGCGAACTGATTGTCCGGTATCTGGAGCGCCTGGGCATCGACACCATTTTCGGCATGCCCGGCGCGCATGTGTTGCCGATCTACGACTGCCTGCATGATTCGCGGGTGAAGAGCGTATTGGTGAAGCACGAGCAGGGCGCAGCCTTCATGGCGGGCGGCTATGCGCGCGTGGCGCAGCGGCCGTCGGCCTGCATCGCCACTGCCGGTCCCGGCGCGACCAACCTCATCACCGGCATTGCCAACGCCTACGCCGAGCGGCTGCCGGTGCTGGCGATCACTGGCGAAACCTCGACCTATATTTTCGGCAAGGGCGGACTGCAGGAAAGCTCGGGCGAGGGCGGCGCCATCGACCAGGGCGCGCTGTTCGCCAGCATCACGCGTTACCACAAGCTGATCGAGCGCACCGACTATCTCGGCCAAGTGCTGAACCAGGCGACGCAGGCCCTGCTTGGACGCGAGCCGGGGCCGGTGCTGCTGTCGATTCCCTACAACGTGCAGAAGGAAAGGGTCGACGACAGCGTGCTCGAGCAGATCCACTTTCCCTGCCCGTCCTCGCATCGCCACACCACGCCGACGACTGAACTCGCCACGCTGATCCGGACGGCGCATTCGCCGGTGATCATCGCCGGCCACGGCTGCATCCAGGCGGGCGCGCGCGACGCCGTCGCCGCCTTGTCCGAAACATTCAACATTCCGGTCACCACCAGCCTCAAGGCCAAGGGCGTGGTGGCCGAAGGAACGGCACTGTCGCTGGGCTGCCTGGGTGTCACCTCCAACGGCGAGGCTTACCGTTATCTGGTCGATCACGCCGACCTGCTGATTTTTCTCGGCGCCGGCTTCAACGAACGCACCAGTTATCTGTGGGACGCCAAACTGCTGGCCGGCAAAAAAATCGTTCAGGTCGATCGCGATGCCGCACAGCTCGGCCGCGTGTTCCAGCCGGACGTGGCAATCTGCGGCGACATCCGCGCGGTGATCGAGGACGTTCTCGCTGCGCTGCAAGCCGATGGCACGCTACCC
>JAABQE010000207.1 GCA_011391655.1 Hydrogenophilales bacterium | reverse complement strand
ACGCCTCCACGTCCACCGTGCGTCTGTGCGGCTCCTCGGGCACCAACCCGTTTGCGGCCATTGCCGCCGGCGTGGCCTGCCTGTGGGGTCCGGCGCATGGCGGTGCCAACGAGGCCTGCCTGAACATGCTGGAAGACATCCAGCGCCAGGGCGGTGTGTCCAAAGTGGGCCAGTTCATGGAACAGGTCAAGGACAAGAACTCCGGCGTCAAGCTCATGGGTTTTGGCCACCGCGTGTACAAGAACTACGATCCACGCGCCAAACTGATGCAGGAAACCTGCAATGAGGTGCTGGCCGAGCTGGGCCTGGAAAACGACCCCCTGTTCAAGCTGGCCAAGGAACTGGAAAAAATTGCCCTGGAAGACGAATACTTCGTCTCGCGCAAGCTCTACCCGAACGTCGATTTCTACTCCGGCATCGTGCAGCGCGCCATTGGCATCCCCGTCAACCTTTTCACCGGCATCTTCGCGCTGGCCCGCACGGTGGGCTGGATTGCGCAGCTCAACGAGATGATCAGCGACCCCGAGTACAAGATCGGCCGCCCGCGCCAGCTCTTCACCGGGTCGGTGCGGCGCGACGTGAAGCCGCTGGCCCAGCGCTGAACCGTCCGGACCGGATGAGAACCCGCCGGATGGCAACATCGGCGGGTTTTTTCTTGCCAGAACGATCCGTTTTCGATAGCTATAAATGACCATTCGACGCTGGGTTCATGCCAAAAATGTTTAAAAATATGGTTGTGGGCACGCCATGAGCACCGTACTGCCCCACATTGACACGCCCGACCAGCTCCGCAGGCTCGTCCAAGCCGGGGCGCCACGGGGTTGCGACTGCCCGCTTCGCCGGTGCGGGGCGTCGTGGGACAGCGTGGCAGACGGTGACTGGCCGAACGCCCAGATGATGGCGGTCGCCACCCTGCGTGATCCGGAGCTGGATGAGCCGACGTTTCTGGAGTTCCACCCCGACGGCACGCGCTACGAATCGCCCAAGGCCCCGGTCGCCCTGCGCTTCTTTCCCTTCAACCGCTGCAACGTCTGGCACTGCAGCCGCTGCGACCAGCACTGGCTGCGCTACACCGAGTTTGGCGGCTATTACATCGACCCCCGCTCGCGCCGGCTCGATCCGGCGCTGGTGGTGGATGCGCCGACACCCTGATCCGTCCGGCCGCCATTGGGCAATTCAGTCATCGTGTTTTACGATGACAGATCGATGAATATTGGTTAAAAATGCAAAGTCTTCTCAAATCGAGATGACTTTGCCGCCATGAAGGTTTCCGAACGCAATTTCGCCCGCCGGATCGATCTGACCTCGCTGCAGCTGTTTGTTGCCGTCTGCGAGCTGGGCAGCATCGGCCGTGCCGCCGAGCGCGAATTTATCGCGGCGTCCGCCGTCAGCAAGCGCCTGTCGGACCTGGAAGCCACCTTGGACACGCCGCTGCTGTACCGCCACACCCGCGGCGTGGACCTGACGCCGGCCGGCGAAAGCCTGCTGCACCACGCCCGTTCGGTGCTGTTCAGCCTGGAAAAAATGCAGGGCGAACTCAGTGAATATGCCGACGGCGTGCGCGGCCACGTGCGGGTGCATGCCAGCATCTCGGCCATCGTGCAGTTTCTGCCGGAAGACCTCGGCGCCTTCATCCGCGAGCACGGCGCAGTCAAGATCGACCTGGAAGAACACTTGAGCACCGAAGTGGTACGGGCGGTGCGCGAAGGTGCAGCCGATCTGGGCATCTGCAACGCCAGCGCACTGGCCACCGCTGGCGCAGGCGAGCTGCAAAGCCGCCCGTACCGGCAGGACCAGCTGGTGCTGATCGTGCCCGGCGGCCACGCACTGTCAGGCCAGGGCGCCCTGCCGTTCGCCGCCAGCCTGGACTACGACCAGGTGGGCCTGCATGCCAACAGTTCGATCTACCTGGCCATGCACCAGGCGGCCCTGCAGAGTGGGCGTGCCATCCGGCTGCGCATCCACGTCACCGGGCTCGACGCCATGTGCCGCATGATCCACAACGGGCTTGGTGTGGGTGTCATGCCGTTGCGGGCGTTTGAGCTGATGCACGGCGTGGGCAACCTGGCCTTTGTGCCCCTGACCGACGCCTGGGCGCAGCGGCAGATCGATCTGGTCGCCCGCGATTTTTCCACCTTGCCCGTGACCGCCCGGCTGCTGGTGGACCACCTGACCCCCAGCGCCGCTGCACCGGGCGCCGCTGCCGAATAAAATCACCGACTGTCCAAGGAACCCGATGGAAAGCATGAACACTCCGGCACAAGCTCGCACGCTGTACGACAAGATCTGGGACGAACACGTCGTCCACACCGAGGAAGACGGCACGTCCATCCTGTATATCGACCGCCACCTGGTGCATGAAGTCACCAGCCCGCAGGCTTACGAGGGTCTGCGCCAGGCCGGCCGCAAGGTCTGGCGCGTGAGTTCGGTCGTGGCCACGGCCGACCACAACACACCGACCACGGGTTGGGAACGTGGCTACGACGGGATCA
>JAABQE010000206.1 GCA_011391655.1 Hydrogenophilales bacterium | reverse complement strand
TGAAGCGCTTGCTGACCACCGACCCCGAAGCGTCGGTGGCGGCGGTGATGGTCGAGGATTTCGTCAAGTTCCACGCCGAGGACGAAGCCAGCGAAGCCGCGCAGGCGTTCGAGCGCTACGACCTGGTGATGGCGCCGGTGGTGGATGTGAATGGGCGGCTGATCGGCCGTCTCACCGTCGATGCGGTGGTGGACTACATCCGCGAATCGGCCGACGCCGACATGCTGTCGATGGCCGGTCTGAAGGAAGAGGAAGACCTATTCTCCAGCGTGTGGAATGCGGCGAAAAACCGCTGGATGTGGCTGGCGATCAACCTGTGCACCGCTTTCGTCGCATCGCGGGTGATTGGCGCGTTCGAGGGCAGCATCGAAAAGCTCGCCGCGCTGGCGGCATTGATGCCGATCATCGCGGGGATCGGCGGCAACTCGGGTAACCAGACCATCACCCTGATCATTCGCGGCCTCGCCCTTGGCCACATCACCCCGGCCAACGCGAAAAGGCTGGTGCTGAAGGAAATCGGCGTCGCCCTGTTAAATGGCCTGATGTGGGGCTCGGCAGTCGGCATCTTCGCTTGGCTGCTGTACGACAATCCGGCGCTGGGCGGGGTGATGGCGCTGGCGATGCTGCTTAACCTGCTGGTCGCCGCGCTGGCCGGCATCTTCATCCCGATGACGCTGGAACGGGTGAAGCGCGACCCGGCCATCGGCTCATCGGTGCTGCTGACGTTTATCACCGACAGCATGGGCTTCTTCATCTTCCTCGGCCTCGCGACGGTGCTGCTGCTATGACCCCCGTTCCAGATCACCCTGAAGGGTACAAGAGCCGTGCACTCTACGGCCGCCTGCTGGCTTATGTAAAACCCTACTGGCGCATGTTCGCGCTATCGATTGTCGCGCTGATTCTCACCGCTGCCACCGAGCCGATGCTGCCAGCGCTGTTCAAGCCGCTGCTGGATCAGGGTTTCGTCGCCAAGGATCAGGACTTCATCCGCTGGGTGCCGCTGTTGCTGCTGGCGCTGTTCGTGGTACGCGGCCTCACCAGCTTCGTCAGCACTTACTGCATGGCGTGGGTGGGCAGCCGTCTGGTGATGGATTTGCGCGCGGCGATGTTCGACAAGTTGATGGGGTTGCCGACGCGCTATTTCGACCAGAACCCGAGCGGCCAGCTGATCGCGCAACTGGCATTCAACGTCACCCAGGTGACGCAATCGGCCACCAGTTCGCTCACCACGCTGGTGCGCGACACGGTGACGGTGCTGGGCCTGCTCGGCTATCTGGTGTGGCTGAACTGGCAATTCACCCTGATCGTGTTCGCACTGGTGCCGCTCACGCTGTGGGTGGTGCGCCTGGCCAGCAAGCGCCTGCGCGGGCTGTCGCGCAAGGCGCAGCAAAACATCGGCGACCTCACGCAGGTGGTGGACGAAGCGGTGGGTGGCCATCGCGTGGTCAAGCTCTACGGCGGCGAAGCCTATGAGCAGGAACGCTTCCGCAGCGCCGCCAACCTCGCGCGCGCCTACGAGATGAAGCGCGTCGCCGCCAACGCAGTGTACGAACCAGTGATCCAGTTCATCGCCGCCATCGCGCTGGCGGTCATCGTCTACATCGCCGCCGGGCAGGCATCGAGCAACACCACCACGGTCGGCGGCTTCGTCTCCTTTTTCATGGCGATGCTGTTGCTGTTCGCGCCGCTCAAACGGCTCACCGCCGTCAACGACCAGATGCAGCGCGGACTCGCTGCTGCCGAAACGATTTTCTCCATGCTCGACCAGGATGCCGAGCGCGACAGCGGCACCCAGACGCTCGCCCGCATCCAAGGCCGCCTGGCATTCCGCGACGTCACGCTCTGCTACCCCGGCAAGACCACCCCCGCGCTGAACGCCATCAGCCTCGATATCGCGCCCGGCGAAACCGTCGCGCTGGTCGGCGCATCGGGCTCGGGCAAGACCACGCTGGCCAATCTGGTGCCGCGTTTCTACGATCCCGACGCGGGATCAATCACCCTCGACGGCCACGACATCCGCGACATCGCACTGAGCAACCTGCGCAGCCATATCGCGCTGGTGTCGCAGGACGTCACGCTGTTCAACGACACGCTGGGCCACAACATCGCCTACGGCAGCAAGCGTGACGCCAGCGCCGATGAAATCCGCGCCGCCTGCGTCGCCGCCCATGCCTGGGATTTCATCCAGGCCATGCCCGACGGCCTCGACACCCTGATCGGCGAAAACGGCATGCGGCTGTCCGGCGGCCAGCGCCAGCGCATCGCCATCGCCCGCGCCATCCTGAAGAACGCGCCGCTGCTGATTCTGGATGAAGCCACGTCGGCGCTCGACAACGAGTCCGAGCGCCACGTGCAGGCCGCGCTCGAAACCCTGATGCAAAACCGCACCACCCTGGTCATCGCGCACCGCCTGTCCACCATCGAACGCGCCAATCGAATTGTCGTGCTGGAAGGCGGGCGCATCGTCGAAGTCGGCAGCCACACCGAGCTGATCGCTCGCG
>JAABQE010000205.1 GCA_011391655.1 Hydrogenophilales bacterium | reverse complement strand
CCCACAATCTCAAGAACTGCATCGATAGCTTCAATGCCCTGGCCAATTGATGGCTTGCCTGCACGTGTCGTGCCTTCCATAGTCGGATTAAGCGGGTGATTTTTCAAATTACAAGCCGTGAGACAATCGCGCTCGGCTTTGCCCGTACAACCATTTAGTCTGAACTCAAACCCACCAATGTAATTGTCCCGCCTGATCGGCGCGCAGTTCCCCGCGCTCACGCTCACCCGCGTTTTACCCAGGTACCGGATTGTTGCGGGCAGGAGGTTCGTTTCCTGCCCGCCGACCCTGGCTGTCCGGGCGCGCAATTATTCAGGCAATTATTCAGGTATTTCCATGAAGCTATTCGGCTCCTGCCCAAACTATTCCCCCGCCCGCATCAAACTTTGCATCTTGAGTGGTCTCACTGTCGCGCTGGCGCTGGTGCCGGAGGCCATTGCCTTTGCCTTCGTTGCCCATGTGCATCCGCTGGTGGGCTTATATGCCGCCTTCATCGTTGGGCTCATCACCGCGGTATTCGGCGGCCGTCCCGGCATGATCTCCGGCGCGACCGGGGCGCTGGCGGTAGTGATGGTGGCACTGGTCGTCACCCACGGTGTCGAATACCTGTTCGCTACCGTGGTGCTGATGGGCGTGCTGCAGATCGCATTCGGGCTGCTGAAGCTGGGCAAATTCATCCGCATGGTGCCGTTCCCGGTGATGATCGGCTTTGTCAACGGGCTGGCCATCGTGATTTTCCTGGCGCAGCTCGGCCACCTCAAGACGCCGGATGCCGCCGGCAATCTGGACTGGATGAGCGGCATGCCGCTCTTCATCATGCTGGGACTGATCGCGCTGACGATGGCGATCATCTATCTGCTGCCGCGCGTCACCAAAGCGATTCCGTCGGCGTTGGCCGGCATTGTTATCGTTTCGTTGCTGGTGATCCTGGCCGGCGTCGATACCAAGACGGTGGGCGACATGGCCTCGATCAAGGGCGGCTTGCCGCAATTTCATCTGCCCGCCGTGCCGTTCACCTGGGAAACCCTGCAAATCATCTTTCCCTACAGCCTGATTCTCGCCGCCATCGGCCTGATCGAATCGCTGCTGACGCTGAACCTGATCGACGAGATGACCGATACGCGCGGCAAGCCGAATCGCGAGTGCATGGCACAGGGCTCGGCCAACGTGGTGACCGGCTTCTTCGGCGGCATGGGCGGCTGCGCGATGATCGGACAAAGCATGATCAACGTGAACAATGGCGCAACGCAGCGCCTGTCCGGCATCGTCGCTGCGCTGTTCCTGCTGTCGTTCATCTTGTTCTTGTCCAACCTGATCGAGATGATTCCGATTGCTGCGCTGGTCGGCCTGATGTTCGTGGTGTCGCAAAAAACCTTCGCGTGGGGCAGCCTCAATGCGTTGCGCCGGGTGCCGAAGAGCGATGCTTTCGTGGTGGTCGCGGTGACGGTGATCACCGTGTTTACCGACCTCGCCATCGCCGTCATCACCGGGGTGATCATCTCCGCGCTGGTGTTCGCCTGGCAGCACGCCAAGCATATCGACGTCAGTGTCAGCGTCGAGGATCATGGCTGGAAGGTATACACACTCTACGGCACGCTGTTCTTTGCCTCCACCGCCGACTTTCTGTCCACGTTCACGCCAGCGGACGACACCGACGAGGTGGTGATTGATTTTGCCCGAGCCAGGGTGATGGACCATTCGGCGGTCGAAGCCATCGACAGCCTCGCCGAACGCTATCGCAAGGCCGGCAAGCGCCTGCACTTGCGGCATCTCAGTCCCGACTGCCTGGAACTGCTGACCAAGGCCAAGGACATGGTCGAGATCGACGTGCGCGAGGACCCGCACTACCATATCGCCGACAACAAGCTGGGCTGAGCAACACGTCAGCCAGACTTCGAACAGGCCAGCCTGTTTGCCATAGAGGATAAGGATGCTTCAGGGGCTTGAGCAGAAGGCGTGAATTTCGGAGACAATCCTGGACACAGATGGCCAGCGCTGCCCTCAATCAGTCAGGGCACATCGCTCCGTCCATTCACTTCCCCAACAAACAGATTGGCACCTGCATCTTGAATTCTTTGCCAGCGTGTTCGCCACGATCAACTCCGACCCGGAAAACCTGCCCCGGGATGCGCATGCAGCGCGCAATGTCCTGATCATGGCTACCCGTCGTCCGGTCTATCTCAATCTGTTCAAAATCAGGCTGCCGTTGCCGGGCGTGGTCTCCATCATGCACCGCGTGAGTGGCGCTTTGCTGTTCCTGCTGTTGCCGCTGCTGCTGGTTGGGCTGCAGCAGAGTCTGGCTTCGGAACAGGGGTTTGCGGCGGTGCAGGGCTGGTTCAGCCAGCCACTGCCCAAACTGGCGCTGCTTGGCGTGATCTGGGCCTATCTGCATCATTTCTGCATGGGCCTGCGCCATCTCGCACTGGATCTTGATATCGGCGCAGACCTGCCGCAGGCGCGCTTCAGTGCCAGGCTGGTGCTGGTCGTGAGCATCGCCGGCACGCT
>JAABQE010000204.1 GCA_011391655.1 Hydrogenophilales bacterium | reverse complement strand
ATGAAGATACGCTCTTCGATGCGGTCCATGCCGAGTGCTTTTTTGGTGGCTTCAGCAACGATCCATTTGTAGGATTCGCCGTTGATCATGATCTGCCATTTGCCGGAACGCACGGGCTTGCCGCCGTCCTTCAGTGCGGGCAGACCCTGGGCGCCGTCATGGCGCTCGCCGTTTTCGTCGGTTTTCCAGATCGGCAGACCCCATTCTTCGAACAGGTGCACGGAATCATCCACGTTGCGGCCGAGGTCGTAGGCCAGGTCGTCACGGGTGATACCCATCAGGTCGTTGGAGACCATGCGGGCGTAGTCGGCGGGATCCTGCTCGGAGCCGATGTAGGTGTTGATTGCGGACAGACCCTGCGCGACGGCGCCGGAACGGTCCATTGCAGCCTTGTCGACCAGCTTGATTTTCAGGTCGATGCCCATCTCTGCCTTGGCAGCATCGGCCCAGCGCATGACTTCGTAACCAGCGCCGCAGCATGCCATGCCACCGCCGATCAGGAGGATGTCTACTTCCTCTTGAACTACTTCGGGATTACCAAATTCTCCAGCCATTTTGTTTACCTCTCTAAATTACTTGCGGATCAGTTCAGCAGGATTGCCAGCACGGTAACCACCCATCATGTCGCGGGTGAACGAACCGGTGGTCTCGATGTCGGCCATCTTGGGCATGGGCTTGCCGCCGTAGCAGTCGATGGAACCTTCAGGCGTGGTGCGGATCGGGAACTTGAAACGCTTCAGCACGCCATTGCGGAACTTGATGGTCCACATGATGGAGTCGGAGCCGCGCAGTGGCTGCACCATGCCGCCCAGCGGCACAACGTCAGCGTAGTGACGGCATTCAATTGCCTGTTGCGGGCAAATTTTCACGCAGGAATAACATTCCCAGCATTGCTCGGGTTCCTGGTTGAATGCGCGCATGGCGTGGCCGGTTTCTGAACCGTCCTTGTCCAGCTTCATCAAATCGTGCGGGCAGATATACATGCAAGCGGTCTTATCCTGACCTTTGCAGCCGTCGCACTTGTCGGTACGAACATAGGTTGGCATTACAGTCTCCTAAAGTTAGCTAACAATCCGCGTACGTCGCGGTCCGATTAGAACTGAACCCGTCCTTGGCCGGGGCGACTCGCGAATCCGCTTCCGGTAGGCTCGTGTCCTAAAAGCTTCATTTGGCCGAATGGCCTTTCAACTCAACTTTGACGTTCTGCTCGGCGGTCAGGCCGGCATAGTATTTTTGCAGCACCTTGGCGACTTCAGGACGGCTGAATTCGACCGGCAGGGCTTGACCCTCCGACAGCATCGAACGCACTTTGGTACCGGACAGCAGGATGCGGTCTTCCTTGCCGTGCGGGCAGGTGCGCTGCGAGGCCATGCCGCCGCACTTGTTGCACCAGAAGGTCCAGTCGATGTTCATGTTGGTGGTTTCGAGCGAGCCAGCGGGGATTTCATCGAAAATCTTCTGGGCGTCGAACGGGCCGTAATAGTCACCCACGCCAGCATGGTCACGCCCAACGATCAGGTGCGAACAGCCGTAGTTCTGGCGGAACAGTGCGTGCAACAGGGCCTCGCGCGGGCCGGCATAGCGCATGTCCAGCGGGTAGCCTGCCTGGATCACGGTGTTGGGAGCGAAATAGTTTTCGACCAGGGTGCTGATGGCTTCGGAACGTACTTCGGCGGGAATGTCACCCGGCTTCAGCGCGCCCAGCAGCGAGTGGATCAGCACGCCATCCATGGTTTCAATGGCGATCTTGGCCAGGTATTCGTGCGAGCGGTGCATCGGGTTGCGCGTCTGGAATGCAGCAACGCGGCTCCAGCCGGCTTTTTCGAACGCCGCGCGCGTTTCGGCGGGGGTCATGAACTGGTCGCCGTACTCCTCCTTGAAGCCGCCAGTGGACAGCACCTTGACCGGGCCGGCCAGGTTGACCGCACCCTGTTCCATCACCATTTTCACGCCGGGATGCTCGAGGTCGGTGGTCTTATAGACCTGCATGCACTCGTGCGCCTTGTCGATGGCGTATTTTTCGGTAATTTTCATGGTGCCCATGATTTCACCGGATTCGCCGTTCACCAGCGCGACATCGGTGCCCACTGCAACGCTTTGGGCGGTCACTTCGTCGGTGGAAAGGGTAACCGGGATCGGCCAGAACAGGCCGTTAGCCATTTTGTAGCCGTCACATACGCCTTGCCAGTCGGAGTGCGTCATGAAGCCGTCGAGCGGGGTGAAGCCGCCGATGCCGAGCATGATGAGATCGCCGGTTTCGCGCGAGCTCAGCTTGATCTTGGGTAGCGAGGCAGCACGAGTTTTTTCGGCAGCGAGGGCATCTCCTGTCAGCAGCAGGGGTTTGAGTTCTCCGCCGCCGTGGGGGCGTACCAGTTTGGACATGCTGTCTCCTGAGACTTTATAGGGGATTTAGTGCCCGCGCAGAATAGCACCGTGGCTGGTGTGTGAATAATGCTTTATTTTTATAAAAGGATAAGCAGGGTTGATATTGAGGTCCGCTAATAAAAAAG
>JAABQE010000203.1 GCA_011391655.1 Hydrogenophilales bacterium | reverse complement strand
CGAACCAGAACAGGCTGATGTGACCCTCTTTATGGCCCGCATTGCGTTGGGCGCCCGTGAAATGGCCGTAGAGCGCAGCGCTGTTGTGTCTGGGGTTGCGCTGCTTGGCCTTGAAGCGGTTGCCGAGGAAGGTGTCGCGGCCGGAGGCGTCGATGAGGAAGCGGCATTGCCAGGTCTCGCTGCGCCCGTCGTCGTGTTCCGCCCGCACGATGGCGCCTGCGTCGTTCGGCAGGAATTCCACGTCGCGCACGCGGCAGCCTTCGATGACGTTGGCGCCCTTGCGCGCGGCATTGCGAATCAGGATCTCGTCGAACTCGGAACGGCGCACCTGGTAGGCGAGCGGCATGGACTTGTCCCAGGCGTCGGCGAATTCGAAGGTCTGGCGGTGTTCGTGCCAGGGGGAAACGAATTCCGCCCCCCACTTCTGCATGCCGATGGCCTCCACCTCGGCGCGTACGCCCAGCTTCTCGAACAGCGGCAGGTTGGCCGGCAGCAGGGATTCACCGATATGGAAGCGGGGGTGGTGCGCCTTCTCCAGCAGGGTGACCCGGTGACCCTTTTCCGCCAGCAGCGTGGCGGCCGTCGATCCGGCCGGGCCGCCGCCGATCACCAGCACATCACAGTCATGATCGACGCAGTGGCCAGCGGCAGTGGAAGGGGGCAGGTGAGGGTTTGACATGGGGCTTTCTTGGATTGAAGGCAGCACCGCAAAAGGCTATGTCTGCATAAACAAAGCAGATTTTACCGAAGCTTTCAACTTTTCAGCATTCAGGACGTACGCCTGCCCTAAATGTTTTGCATAAATTGCCGATAACCCTATGCGAAGCCGTCTTTGCTTTGCCCCTCAAAATCACGCCGAACCGCGGCGTAACCGCACCCAGGAGAGTATGAATGATGTTGAAACGCACCAGTGCCATGGTATTGGCATTAGGTGGCATGACAGGCCACGCCTTTGCTACCAATGGTATGAATGTGGAAGGGTTCGGCCCGATTGCAACCAGCATGGGCGGCGCTTCGATGGCCTATGACAATGGCGCGGCAGCGATGATGAACAATCCCGCCACCCTCGGTCTGGGGGCGGAGGGTGACACGCTGTCGCTGATGATTGGCGGCCTGATGCCTGACGTGGAAGTGGTCGGGGGGCAATCTTCGGATGGCGACGCCTATTACATGCCGGCAGCAGGCTGGACCCGCAAGAGCGGCAGCCTGACTTTCGGCGTGGGCATGTTTGCGCAGGGCGGCATGGGAACCGAATACGCAAGGGGAGTGGATGGCCTGCCCGAGCGCTCCGAGCTGGGCGTGGGGCGGCTGATTGCGCCGCTGGTTTACAACGTGGACTCCAAACTGACGATCGGCGGCTCGGTGGACTTCGTCTGGGCCATGCTGGATCTACAAATGGCGATGCCTTTCAGTAACCTGCAGAACCTGATCACGGTGCTGCCTACGGGTGCGCTCGGCGGCGCGCTGGCGCTGGGTTCGGGTGACACTGTCCGCATCAATTACAGCGACGACAGCGATTACACGGGCAAGGCCAGAGGCTATGGCTTGGCAGGGAAAATCGGCTTTGCCTACAAGTTCAACGATACGGTGAGCGTGGGCGGCACCTACCATTCGAAAACCAGTCTGGGCGATCTGGAAACGGGTTCGACTGGCGCGCAGTTCCTCGTGAATGGCGTGCCATCAGTCAGCGGAAAAATCACCGTGCGTGATTTCCAGTGGCCGGAAACCTTTGGCCTCGGTGTGGCGGTTCAGACCAGCCCCGAATTGATGGTGGTGGCCGACTGGAAACGCATCAACTGGCGCGACGTGATGAAGAACTTCACCATGACCTATTCGGCGCTGGGTGACAGCGTGACGTTTGCCTTGCCGCAAAATTGGGAGAACCAGGACGTGCTCCAGCTTGGCCTGGCCTACAAGGCGACGGCTGCACTGACGCTGCGGATGGGCGCCAGCTTTTCGGACAATCCCGTCCCGGACAGCACCATGCATTACCTGTTCCCGGCGATCGAGAAGAACCACTATATGGTGGGAGTGGGTTATGCGATCAATGACAGCGCCAGTATCGACTTCTCGCTGCAGGTTGCGCCGGAAGTGGAACAGACCAACTCAACGTTCGGGTATACCGTCACCCACTCACAGACCAGTTGGCAACTGTTGTATACCCAAGGCTTCTAAGGCTTGATGGTTTCAGGTACGGTATAGGTGGCGCGGATTTCCGCGCCATTTCTTTTGAGCTGACGGAGGCTTTACATGCTGGTGCTGGGCGTCGAATCTTCCTGTGATGAAACCGGGGTCGCGCTGTATGACAGCTCGCGCGGCCTGCTGGCGCATGCCCTGTATTCGCAGATCGCCATGCACAACGACTACGGCGGCGTGGTGCCGGAGCTGGCGTCGCGCGACCATATCCGGCGCGTATTGCCGTTGACTCGCCAGATTCTGGCCGAGAGCGGCTGCAGCTTGGCCGATCTCGACGGCATTGCCTACACCCAGGGGCCGGGTCTCGCCGGCGCCTTG
>JAABQE010000202.1 GCA_011391655.1 Hydrogenophilales bacterium | reverse complement strand
CGCCGCGCAGCATCCAGCTGCGGCTCAAGCGCTGGGCCTTGCAGGCCGGTTTGAACCAGCACGTGCATCCGCACCTGCTGCGCCATGCGTTCGCCACCCACGTGCTGCAATCCTCGGGTGATCTGCGCGCAGTGCAGGAAATGCTCGGCCACGCCAGCATCAGCACGACACAGGTCTACACCCATCTGGATTGGCAACACCTTGCCAAGGTGTACGACCAGGCGCATCCGCGCGCACGCAAAAAATCCTGATCAAATCCCCTCGCGCTCACAGGCGCTCGGCAGGCGGAATCAGCGTGATCCAGCCGCCCAGCGCGCCGCGCATCTCGCCGAGCGTGAGATGCCGCATCAGCGCCCGGTTGCCGGGCGCCATCTGGTCCCAGGCACAGCGCAGGCTGCGCACGTCCGGCCGAGCGGGGTCATGCAGGCGAAACTCGGTGATGTAATACAGAAAACTCGGGGTGCCATCGTCGTAGACATGGCGCGCCTTGAGCAGCGGCGACGGCGCCACGGCCGTGATCGAGCTGATGCTGCGCGTGACCTGCACCACCTCGAAACGTCCCGGTTGCAGCAACTGAACCTGGTTGTTCAGCGTGTTTACTTCCATGATGCAGAACGGATCCTGTTCCTGTACACCGTTGCGCGGCACGATGCGGCCATACTGCAATCGCACCGTGGCAGCGCCGGGGTCGATCGGCAGCACCTGGTTGAGCTGCACGGTCCAGCCCGGCGGATAGGCGTAATACGGCGAGACAGGGTCAGGCGAATTCAGGCTGCCACAACCGCCCACTGCCACGAGTCCAAGGAGTATGAGTACCGTCGTTCCACTTCGCATGCTTGCCTCCGATCACTCAGGCCGAACCTTGAACCACGCCGCATACAGCGCCGGCAGAAAAAACAGGGTGAGGAAAGTCGCCGCGACCAGGCCGCCCATCACCGACACGGCCATCGGCCCCCAGAAAATCGAGCGCGACAGCGGGATCATTGCCAGCGCAGCCGCCGCTGCGGTGAGGGTGATCGGGCGCATCCGCCGCACGGTGGATTCGATGATGGCATCCCACTGCGACAGGCCGCGCGCCACGTCCTGCTGGATCTGGTCGACCAGAATGACCGAGTTGCGCATGATCATCCCAGCCAGCGAAATGATGCCGAGCAGGGCAACAAAGCCCATCGGCTGGCCGCTCACCAGCAAGGCAATCGCCACGCCGATGATGCCGAGCGGCGCGGTCAGCACCACCAACAGCGAACGCGAGAAATTACCGAGTTGCAGCATCAGCAGGGTGAAGGTGGTGATCAGGATCAGCGGCCACGATGCACCGATGGCGGCGTTGGCCTTGGCGCTGCTTTCCACCGGACCGCCGACCGCCAGCCGGAATCCCGGCGGCAACTGCGCCTTGAACGCATCCACCTGCGGTGCAAGTGCGGCGATGATGGTGTCGGGCTGGATGGCGCCGACCGGATCGCCGCGCACCGAGATGGTCGGCAGGCGATCGCGCCGCCAGATCACGCCGTCCTCGAACACCGGTTCGAAGCGGGCAATCTGCCCCAGCGTCACGCTCTGGCCGTTGAAGTTGCCGATGGGCAACGCCCGCAGCGCATCGACATCGGTGTGTTCGCTGCGCGGCGTGCGCAGCACCACGTCGATCAACAGATCGTTTTCGCGAAACTGGGTGACGCTGGCACCCGCCAGCTGCAAGGCCAGCAAACGCCCGACCTGTTCCGAGCTCAGCCCCAGCGCCTTGATCTTGTCCTGATCGAGCTGCGCTTTCATGGCCAGCGATTGCTCGTTCCAGTCCAGGTTCACCGCTGTGACCTGCTGCTGCGCGGCGACGATTCTGCGCAGCTTTTCCGCCTCGATCTTGAGTTGCGGGATATCGCTTCCACTCAGGCGATATTGCACCGGGTAGCCAGCCGGCGGACCGTATTCGAAGCGCACCGCACGGCCGCGCACATTGGGAAAATCGGTCTCGAACAAGCCGCGGATGCGGGCAATTTCACGCTCGCGCGCCGGCACGTCCTGCGCGATCACCACCAGCTGCGCGAAGTTGCGATTGTTCAGACGCTGATCGAGCCCCAGCACGAAACGCGGTGCGCCCTGGCCGATGTAGTTGAGTACATGCGCCACGTCCTTGTCCTGGCGCAGCCGGGTTTCGAGCCTGACCGCTTCGGCGCGCGTGGCATCGATGGACGCGCCTTCCGGCAACCACATTTCAACCAGAATCTCCAGCCGGTCGGACTGCGGGAAAAACTGTTTTTCAACTTTCTGCATTGCCGCCACGCCAATGACCAGCGCCAGCACTGTCAACGCAATCACGCTGCGGCGGTGCGTCACGCACCAGGTCACCGCAGCCCGGAAGCGCCGGTAAAACGGCGTATGGTAGGTGGCGTCTTCGTCAGCGGCCTGGTGCGTTGGTTTCAGCAGCACGTAGCCCAGATAGGGTGTGACCACCACCGCCACTAGCCAGGACGACAGCAGCGCAATCGTCGTCACGGCAAAGATCGCGAAGGTGTATTCGCCT
>JAABQE010000201.1 GCA_011391655.1 Hydrogenophilales bacterium | reverse complement strand
GTTACGGATAAACCCGATGTGAGGCAAGCCGCCGCGATTTCAAGCCCCCGATTTGTTGCATTGCGCGACTGCCTCTACAGTGCCGATTCCGGCGTATTGCAAGAAGGATGTTCTTTGAACACGCTCGACGCTCATCGCTGGCTGGCCGACCACGGGGACTACCTGTTCCGCGTGGCGCGCCGCCAACTGCATTCCGACGCACTGGCCGAGGACGCGGTGCAGGAAACCCTGCTCGCCGCGCTGTCGGCGCAGGCGCGCTACGCCGGTGATGCCAGCCCGCGCACCTGGCTCACCGGCATCCTCAAGCACAAGATCGTCGACCTGATCCGGCGGCAGCTGCGCGAAGTCGAAATCCCGCGCGACGCCGATGGCGAGGAAGCCGTCGACAGCCTGTTCAAGCAGGACGGTCACTGGGCCGAACCGTTACGCCCCTGGGGCAATCCACAGACCGAGGCGGAACTGAGCCAGTTGCGGCGCGTGCTCGACGACTGCGCCGACCGCCTGAAACCCGTGATGGCCCAGGTGTTCAGCCTGCGCGAAGTGGCCGGCATGGAAACCGAAGAAATTTGTAAGGAACTGGCTATCACCCCGACCAACTGCTGGGTACTGCTGCATCGGGCGCGTCTATTCATGCGTCAATGCCTGGAGCTGAATGGGTTTGGGAAGGCAGGTGCGGCATGAAATGGATGACCACCTGCAAGGAGACTACGGAACTTGCTTCGCGCGCCATGGACGAACGCCTGCCGTTCGGTGACCGGGTGGCGATGCGGCTGCATCTGGCCATCTGCACCAACTGCAGGCGCTTTACCCAGCAGCTACAAGGTATGCGCCGTCTGTTTCGATCGGAAACGACGGCGAACGATGAGATGCCGGGGCTGCCCCCCGAGGCCCGGCAGCGCATCGCAACCGAATTGCAGAACAGGCTCGACACCTAAAGAGCCTTGTGCAAGCCGCCGGCTCAGGCCGGCAAACACGTAGTTCAATTGTTAACCATTAGGAGAGAACACCATGTCCAACAAAACCCTGATCGCCGCTGCTGTCGGTACCGCTTTTGCTGCCACCCTGGCAGCGCCCGTCGCCTCGGCTGCGAGCAATCCCTTTGCGCTGTCCGCCCTGAGCGCCGGCTACCAAGTCGCTGACAACCACGCCGCCAAGCCGGTGGAAGGCAAGTGCGGCGGCAAGACCGAAGCCGAGATGAAGGCTAAGGAAGGCAAATGCGGCAACACGGCCAAAATGAAGGATGGCAAGTGCGGCGAGGGCAAGTGCGGCGCCACCAAGGGCAAAGATGACGCAAGCAAGGCCGAAGCTGGAAAAACCAGCACTGAAAAATAAAGGGCGTTGAATGCAGCGGTGCCACAAGGCAAGACAGCCAGTGTGGCGCTGCTGACAAACAAGGATTCGTTTGCCCCGGTCCGGCTTGTGCCGGCCATAACTTCGACTATCGTTAGTCCTTTTAGGAGAGAAAATCATGTCCAAGCAAACCCTGATCGCTGCTGCTGTCGGCACTGCCTTCGCTGCTGGCCTGGCTGCCGCCCCCATCGCGTCGGCCGCTGAAAATCCGTTTGCCCTGTCCGGCTTGTCATCCGGCTATCAAGTGGCCGACGCCGCCACCGCGGCCAAGCCGATGGAAGGCAAGTACGGCTGCATGTACATGAAAGCCGGTGAGGGCCAATGCGGCATGTCGATGGCTGACACCGACAATGACGGCAAGGTCAGCAAGGAAGAAGCCGCCAAACACCACGAAACGATGTTCACCCAAGTCGACGCCAACAAGGATGGCTTCGTAGACAAGACCGAAATGGGCAAGATGTGGGAAGGCAAGTGCGGCGAGAAAATGAGGCAGGGCATGTGCGGTGGCACGAAGTAAGCCGGCTGTCATGAATCCCTTGCGCCTTGCCGGCGCGGGGCTGGGCTTTCGGCGCGAGTTGCTGCCCGCGCTGAAATCCCATGTCCCCGATGCCATCGACTTTTTCGAGCTTGCGCCAGAAAACTGGATCGACATGGGCGGCGCCTATGGCCGCGACCTGCGCGGCTTTACCGAACGTTACCCGTTTGTCTGCCACGGCCTGTCGCTGTCACTCGGCGGCCCGACCCCGCTCGACGAGATGCTGCTGCATAAAACACGGCAATTCATGGACGTCCACGGCATTCAGCTTTACACCGAGCATCTGTCGTACTGCTCGGACGACGGGCACTTGTACGATCTGCTGCCGATCCCCTTCACCGAAGAAGCGGTGAAATACGTCGCTGCGCGCATCCGCCGCGCGCAGGACATTCTCGAACGCCGCATTGCGATCGAAAATGCCTCGTACTACACGCCGTCGCCGGTTGCTGAAATGGACGAACTCAGCTTCATTCGCGCCATATTGGAAGAGGCCGATTGCGACCTGCATCTGGACGTCAACAACGTCTACGTCAACAGCGTGAACCACCGCTACGACGCCGTCGAATTCATCCGCGCGCTGCCGACCAGTCGCATTGTCTATATGCACATGGCGGGTCACTACAACGAGGCGGA
>JAABQE010000200.1 GCA_011391655.1 Hydrogenophilales bacterium | reverse complement strand
CAATCTCGGCACCGTCGCCGAGGGTGTGGAAAACAGGGACCAACTCGAATCGTTACGCACACTTGGCTGCCCGGTCATGCAAGGCTATTACATCAGCCATCCCGTTCCTGCCGAACAGATCCTCCCGTTGCTAGAACGCGACTGGTCGCAGACCTTCGGCGACACATCCGGCTAAGCGTTCGGTGCAAATCTTCTACTCAAGTTTGTCTTATGCTGACCGTTTCACCCTCCTCAAGAACGTCTCATTCCGTCTGCCTACAACAATTTCCGCCAACCAGGGGTTCCCTATGCTTCGTCCCAGCTTGCTTTCCAAAACACTAATCACGGCAACACTCATGTGTCTGCCTTTGCTCTCGCATGCTACCGATTACCGGCTTGGCGTGTTTGCCGGCAGTGCCAGCAAAGACAACCAATCTGAGCTGCGCGAGGAATTCAAACCTCTGGCCGATTACCTCGCCAGGGAAAGCGGTTCCAGCATCAAAATGGAAATCAGCCAGAGCTTCAAGAACATGGAGCGCCGCCTGAATAATACGAGTCGCTACGCGATTCTGCTCGCCCCGCCCCAAGTCACCACCGATGCGATTGAAGATGGCTACAACCCGGTCGCCAAGTGGAACAAGCCCCTGTATGGAATGATTGTGATCGCGGCGGACAAACCGTATAACAACATCGCCGCCCTCAAAGGCGCACGAGTCGGCATCGCCTCACGCGACACGGTCGTTGGCCCCTTGTGCATGGATACGCTCAACAAGGCCAACCTGCGTGCTGACCGCGATTTCGCCTCGGTTTACGAAGGCAAATTCATGGACGTATTGGCGAAGGAACTCAGGGCCAAGAATCTGGACGCCATCTGCGTCAGCCCCATCGCCTGGAAAACGCTGAATGCAGAAGCCCCCGGCGCATTCAAGGTGCTGGGTGAGACCACTCGCGTTCCCGGGTTTGCGCTTAGCCTCGACAACGCCCTGTCGGCCCAGGAAAAGAAAACGCTGAGTGCAGTGCTGACCAGCATCGGGGCCAAGCCAGAGGGCAAGGCGGCGCTGGCAGCGATCACCGGTTCGGCCAGTGGCGCCACCGAAACCCAGCTCGCCAGCAGCGCAGAATATACGAACGCCAATCGCCTGCTGGAACAGGGCAAACAGCTGTACGACCAGCAAATGCCCAAGTAGGCGACAGTCTTGCTAAAAACGGCCTCGATTCGAGGCCGTTTTTACATCTGGCCAAGCTAATCACTGACGCCGCTGCCGCGCCACCTCAAAAACCGCCACCGCCAGTGCAGCGGATGCATTCAACGACTCCACCCGGCCCGACATGGGGATCTGGGCGCATAAACTCGCCGCCTGAGCCGTGGCTCGAGACAAGCCACTACCCTCATTGCCGACCAGCAGCGCGGTTGCCCCGCCGTAAGCCTGAGCATAGAAATCATTGGGTTCACCCAGCGCCAGCGCAATGCTTTGCCCGGAAAAGCCATGCAGCCACGCCGCCAGATCAACGCCCAGTTGCATCGGCAACACGAACTGCGCGCCCTGCCCGCCGCGCAACGCCTTGGGCGACCAGGGATCGTGGCAACCTTTTGACAGCACTGCCAGGGTGGCGCCCGCAGCCGCCCCGCTGCGCAGCATGGAACCGAGATTGCCGGGATCCTGAATGTCTTCCAGCGCAATGACGAGCGGCGTGGCGGCGACGGCGGGCGGGGCGAGCCAGGCGGCCTCAGCGAGCACGCCGGTCGGGGTGGCGACGGGTGAGAGTTCGGTGAACAGCGCATCGGGCAGGACAAGGATTTTGGCGTGCAGGCAACGCGCGCTCAGACGGGCCAGCTTGTCCGCATCGGACGAGGCCGCACGAACCAGGGTGTGCGGCTGCCCCCCCGCATCGAGATAGCTGGCCAGCAGGTGCTCGCCGTCGAGCAGGGTCATTTTCGCTTCGCGCCGCGCACGGGTGGATTCAGCCAGTTTTTTCAGGCGCTTGAAAATGGGGTTGTCACGCGAGGAAATGGGGGTTTCGTTCATCCGCGAATTATCCGTGATTCACCCGGCCAAGCGTAAAATCACGCCATGCGCATCGCCCTCATCACGCCCTACGGCCGCGAACATCGGAATGGCAACTGGCACACCGCTGCGCGCTGGGCGCACTTTCTGCGCGAGGCGGGCCACACGGTGCGGGTGCAGGTGGAGTGGGATGGCCGTGCCACCACCGACCTGATGCTGGCACTGCATGCGCGACGCAGCTTTGCATCAATCCGCGCCTTTGCCGAACGTTTTCCGACCCGCCCCCTGATCGTCACCCTCACCGGCACCGACCTGTATCGCGACATTCACGAGAACGCCGACGCCCAGCAAGCACTGGAGCTCGCGCACCGGATCATCGTGCTGCAGGATCGCGGGGGCGATGAACTGGCCGCGCATCTGGCCGCCAAGACGCGGGTGATTTACCAGTCGTCGCCCGATATCGCCCGCAATCCCAAGCCGGCCGACACCTTCGAGGTTCTGGTGATCGGCCATCTGCGCGCCGAGAAAGATCCTT
>JAABQE010000199.1 GCA_011391655.1 Hydrogenophilales bacterium | reverse complement strand
TTGAGGCTTTGGCGTAGTTGATCGATGCCCTGCAATTCGGCCTCGGCGCGGCCGATCTCGCGCAGCGCCCCGGTGGCGTTGGCGCGCGCAGCGGCCAGGGCTGCCGTTGCGGCGGACGCTTCGTGGCGGCGGCTGTCGGCCATTTCCTTGGCGACGAAATTCTGCCGGTATAGCGCCTGGTAACGCTCGCTGTTCGCCTGCGCCATCCGCGCGCGGCTCTCCGCCTCGGTCACCTGCGCCTGTGCCGCCTGTGCGGTCTGGCGCGCCCGTGCGGCCGAACTGCTCGCCGCCTCGGCACGCTGGCGCAAGTCCACCGGATCGATTTCGGCCAGCAACTGGCCGGCCTTGACGGAATCGCCCTGGTCGACCCACACGCGCAACACCCGGCCGGCCTGGATCGGCCCCACCGAGTAATCGTGCTGTGCTTCCACTGTGCCGATGCCGTACACGGCGGGACTGAGATCGGCGCGCGTGGCCGTGGCGGTTTCCACCCCCACCGGCGCCAGCGGCCCGCTCGTGGCGAGCAGCCAGACAAAGGCGGCGATGAAGGCCAGCGCGCCGAGCGCGAGGGTGAACGTGCGCTTGCTGGGCTTCATGCGGATCAGTGGGTGTCGTTGAGAATGGGGGACTGGATCTGATAAGTGGCGTGACAACTGGCGCACTTTTTCAGCGTGGCGGATAACTGGTTAAGGCTGTGACTCACGTCTTGCAGGCTGTCAGCATCGAGCGCGATCTGGTCGAACTCGCGATGAACCGAAAAGCCCAGCTGGCGAAATTCCTGCGGCAGCTTGGCGCGTAGATCGGGCGGCACCTCATGCACCATTTTCTGCCCCATGTCGCGCGCGGCGTCCGCCACGGCCGCCATGTCTGGCTTGGCCAACGCAACGGTCATTTTCTGCATGCCGTCGAGAAACAGGCGCATTTCTTCCAGAATCATCATGCGCTCGGCAGGCGTGAGTGCCAGCACGGTGCGCGTATCCGCTGCGGGCGCGTGATGCAGGGCATGGTGGGGGTCGGCTGCGATGGCGTGATTCAATGCCAGGCACAGCCACGCGCCGCCAATCGATAGGCTTGAACGTTTCATGGGGAGTTCCTTGTGTAAGTTGCGTGACGACGGGACGCGCGATGCTCCCATTAAAACGAAGGGCACCGCAAGTGCGATGCCTTTTCTGCAGGTGTCTTGAGTGCCGCTTGCGCGTCAATACCCGCCGCTGCCAGACCCCCCCATGCCTCCGCCAGGTTTCATGCCACCGCCGGGCCCCATGCCGCCGCCCATGCCGCGTGCGGGGGGCTCATCAGGCAGGGCCATGCCCTGTTGCTTGGCACGCACCTGCATTTCCTCGTGATGTTGCGCACGGATTTGTTCGCGTTCTTCGTTGGTCTTGGCTGCACGCATTTTGGCCTGATGCTCGGTGCGTTCCTGCGGGGTCATCAACTGGCTGCCATAAATCTGCTCCTGAGCCTGATTTTGTGCGGGCGGATCGGCGGCAAAAGCCGCCGGGATGGCAAACAACAGGCTGCTTGCCATCGCCGAAATCAACAAGGGTTTCTTGAACATGTCCGTGCTCCTTAACCAATGGGGTTGTCAGGAATGATCCGCGCCGCCGCAACCCCTTCAGCATGCGCCAACGAATTTAATAGTAGACCCTGATATTTTTGTACGTCGCTTTACCCGCGACGTATATCCAGGATCAGCGTGCGCCGCACTGCTCGAGCGGGCTGTTCACAACGGCGTCCACCTCGTCCTGCGTGATGACCAGCGCGGTATACGATTGGCCAGTCATGGATTCGAGGTTGCGGGCGAAGGCGCGCAGATGATTGCGCGAGCCGCACAACAGGTTGTCATAGGTCGCGTCGATGTCTGCATTGTCGGAACGCTCAATCGCTTCCACCAGATCGCGCATGTCGGTTTCTTCGATGATGCCGCCGACCTGCAGGGCGTCCAGTGCGCTGAGGCGGCCTTTCTTCATCAGCGTGTCATAGAGCGACTGCAAGGTCGGGTTGGTAAATTCGCCGATGGCATTGCCTGCAGTCGGATCAGGCAATCGGTATGTGCGGAGCAGTTTGAGAATCGCGTCCATATGGCTTTGCTCGGAGCTGGCGATGTTGCTGAATACCGCGAGCCCCCAGGTTGCATAGAGCGTCAGGTAAACGTCACGCGCCAGCTTTTCTTCCTCGCGCATGAAGAGCAGGTCGGTTTTTTCCACCTGGGACAGACTCGACAGCGTGGTTCTGGTGGCAGCCTGGCCATTGGCGGCGTGAAGCGGGGTGCTGATGGCCATGGCCAAAGCCAGCGTTAATGCAGAGACGGATTTTGCGAACATGATTAACTCCTTCAAAGTGGGAATGACGGCATGGACTGAACAAGCGGATGACTTAACGTCCTCTGTTGCCC
Source organism: Hydrogenophilales bacterium (assembly GCA_011391655.1). The sequence goes on along the minus strand of JAABQE010000199.1, from coordinate 125 downwards.
TGCTGCACGCGCCCGGGACGCTCAACCGGTGCGGTCTGCTGCGGGCGCTCAAACCGCTCCACGGGGTTGGCGTTGCCGCGAGGACTTTGTGCATCGAGTCCATGGCGCGCGTCATAGCCGATTCC